>JANYBU010000135.1 GCA_025360665.1 Nitrospira sp. | reverse complement strand
ATGGGAGTGGTAGACCACTTGTAGAACGAGCCCTTTGTTTCGAATATCCTTCTTCGCAGCGGAAAAGTCCTGCATATCCATCACGAAGGCAATCTCGGCGCGTTCGGCCGGTGACAGTCGTCCCAAGTGCGCAGCCTTTGCCGGATCAAAGGAAGACAAGTTCTCGGCTCCCTCGAGTGCCACGATATTTTTGATCCGATAGACATGGGTGACGGCTCCATTGGTTCCGGCCAGGAGCCCGCAACACTCGTAGGGGTCGAGTTCCCTGGCGTGGGCCACCATGTCGTCGAGGATCGGTTGAGGGATGATGAGATCAGACATGGCTAGCCGGCTGCGGGAAAACTGTCTTGGCACGCCAGAGCTTCACTGGCTCGCACATCCTGGGCAACTGGAACATCGCACGCAGGATAGCCGAGCGAGACGAGGTGGGAATCCAATCTGTTCACGTCGCGCCTTTCTCGCATGTCTCGCGCTTCACGCGTCACGGCTTGTGGAGCTGGCGGACTTTTTCAGCATCTTGTGTTAGATGGTGCAGGAGACGGTGTAATCACTGTGTAGGTTGGTGATCGTCGGTGCAGGCCCGCAGAGGCGGCAGGCCGGGTCTTTGGGACGGCGGACTTTTCTGAATTTCATCTCCAGGGCGTCGTAAATGAGCAGGCGATCGGCCAGGGTCTCGCCGATGTCGAGAATTTCCTTGATCGCTTCCGACGCTTGAAGAATGCCCATGGTCCCAGCGAGGGCTCCTAAGACGCCGGCCTCTTGGCAATTAGGAACAAGTCCAGCCGGTGGTGGCTCCGGGTAGAGGCACCGGTAGCAGGGATAGCCGGCATGGGGCTTGATAGTCGTCAGCTGACCTTCAAAGCGGAACATGCTGGCAGAAATGAGCGTCTTCTTGGCGAAGAAGCAGGCGTCGTTCACGAGGAAACGCGTGGCAAAATTATCAGAGCCGTCCAGCACGATGTCGAATTGGGATACCAGCGGAAGAATATTGTCGCTGTCGACGTTCTGGTGATACGTCTTAATCGTGATCTCCGGGTTGATCGCCGACAGGGTTTTGCGACCAGACTCCACTTTCGGCATGCCGACCGTGGCCGTGGAGTGCAGGATTTGCCGCTGCAAGTTCGAGAGATCGACGACATCGCCATCGACCAGACCGATAGTGCCGACACCGGCGGCAGCGAGATAGAGACCGGCAGGCGAGCCGAGCCCACCAGCGCCGATGAGCAAGACTTTCGCCTTGCTCAGCTTCATCTGGCCCTTGCCACCGACCTCGCTGAGAATAATCTGACGGCTGTATCGTTCTATCTGTTGTTCAGTGAGTTCCATTTTCTGTTCCGTAAGGCGTGAAACGTTAGGCGTCAGGGCGCCTGTTGGTTTTTCCTTCCTACCCCTCACCCCTCACGGTTTCTACTCCACTACATTCAATTCGATCGGATCGACGATGATGCCCTTCTTGCGAAGGCCCGCGATCGCCCGTTCGATTTCCGTGCTGTCCCCGGTCAGCTCGAGATCCATCCACCCGGTGGTTTCACGAACGTCGGCTCGCCGGACGTTCGTCACGACCTTGAATTCGTGACCGATCTGATAGATGACCGGTTCTTTGATCTTGTCTTCTGGAAAGCGAATGTGAACACGTATGTTAGCCATGGCTAGCCTCCCGCAATGGCGGGCACGATCGAGACTTCGTCGCCGTCTTTGAGCGAAGTCTCTTTGCCCTTGAGGAATCGAATGTCTTCCTCGTTGACGTAAATATTCACGAAACGACGAAGCTCTCCGGTGTCGTCGCAGAGGCGATCCTTAATCCCAGGGTGGGAGGCGTTCAAGGTGTCGATCATCTCGACGATCGTGTGGGCCTGTGTGTCGACCTCTCCCTGTCCCTTCGTCAGAGGACGGAGCGGGGTTGGAATGCGAACTTTAATCATACGTCACCACGACCGTGTTTCCCTATCTTAAAGGTTTGCTCAAAACTGACAAGACTCGGCTGAATGCGGTGGGGCCTGCCGACCGCATCGCTCACGGCTTCCTGCGTCTTTAAGCCATTGCCGGT
>JANYBU010000133.1 GCA_025360665.1 Nitrospira sp. | reverse complement strand
TGCGAACTTTAATCATACGTCACCACGACCGTGTTTCCCTATCTTAAAGGTTTGCTCAAAACTGACAAGACTCGGCTGAATGCGGTGGGGCCTGCCGACCGCATCGCTCACGGCTTCCTGCGTCTTTAAGCCATTGCCGGTAATATAGGCGACCGTCACGTCGATTTTCTTGATCGTGCCTTGTTTCACCAATTTCTGGAGCACGCCGATCGTCACGCCGCCGGCGGTTTCTGCGAAGATCCCTTCGGTTTGCGCCAACAGCTTGATCCCTTCCACGACTTCGTCGTCCGAGACCATGTCCATGGCGCCCTTGCTCTCGGCGGTTGCTTTGAGGGCGTAGTATCCGTCGGCGGGGTTACCGATGGCCAGCGACTTGGCGATCGTTTTGGGCTTCACCGGTTTGAAGAAATCCCGTCCCGCCTTGAAGGCCGTGGAAATGGGGGAACAGCCTTCGGCTTGTGCCCCGTTGATCTTCGTCCGCACGTCGTCGACGAGACCCAAGGCCTTCATTTCATGGAGGCCCTTCCATATCTTGGTCAGGAGCGAGCCAGACGCCATCGGGATGACCACTTGGTCCGGCGTGCGCCAGCCGAGTTGCTCCACGGTTTCGAACGCCAGCGTCTTCGAGCCTTCCGCATAGTAGGGGCGAATATTGATATTCACAAAAGCCCAGGCATGTTCGCCGGCGATCTCGCTGCAGAGGCGATTGACGTCGTCGTAATTGCCTTCGACCTCGACCACGTTCGGCTTATAGATCAAATTCCCGAGGACTTTGGCGGCTTCCAAATCGCCAGGAATGAACACGTAAGCGCGCATTCCCGCAGCAGCAGCATGGGCGGCGACGGAATTGGCCAGATTGCCGGTCGAGGCGCAGGCAATGGTTTCAAATCCCAATTCGCGAGCTCTGGTGATGGCCACAGCCACCACCCGATCTTTAAACGATAGCGTGGGATGATTGACCGTATCGTTCTTAATGTAGAGCTCGTCCAATCCGAGGTAGGCGCCGAGATTCTTGGCGCGCACCAGCGGGGTCATTCCGGCATGCGGACCGAGGAAGGTCGGTCCTTCAACGGGCAGGAGATCGGCATAACGCCAGATACTCTGCGGCCCGTCCTGGATCTTTTTCCGAGAGATGGTCTTCTTGATTTCCTCGTAGTTGTACTTCACTTCGAGGGGACCGAAGCACATCTCGCAGACGTGGATCGCCTTGGTTGGATATTCTTTTCCGCATTCGCGGCAGACTAACGCTTTCATTTTGGCCATGGGGACCCCACCTCACTACGTCAATGGTTATGGCCGGACGGCACAGCCGGCAAAAGGATCGCCGTCGTCGAACAATTCGGTAATCGTCGGGTGCGCACCACAGAGGGCGCAATCGGGATTCCGTTTGACTTTGATCTCTCTGAACTGCGTTTTGCGTGCATCAAAATCCAGGAATCGGTTGGTGAGCGGCTGCCCGATGCCCAGGATGAGTTTCAACGCTTCTGTCGCTTGAATCGTGCCGATGACGCCTGCTAACACGCCGATGACGCCCGCTTCCTGGCAGGAGGCGACCAGCCCGGCTGGCGGCGGCGTCTTGAACACGCAACGATAACAGGCGGACTGCTTCGGCACAATGGTCGTCACCCGTCCATCGAAGCGGAGGATGCCGCCATGGATCAACGGTTTTCCGGCAAAGAAACAGGCGTCGTTGATCAGAAACTTGGCAGTAAAGTTGTCGACCCCGTCGATCACGACGTTGTACTCGCTGATGATCTTCAGTGCATTGCCCGCCGTGAGCCGCTCTTCATACATCGAGACCTGGACGTCCGGGTTCAATCCCTGGATCTTCTCTTTGCCCGAGAGCACCTTGGGGCGCCCGACATCCGACGTGTGATGGAGAATCTGACGTTGCAGGTTGGTCAGGTCCACGACGTCGCTATCGATGAGCCCGATCGTGCCGACTCCGGCTGCGGCCAAATAGAGGGCGGCAGGCGACCCCAGGCCTCCCGCGCCGACCAGGAGAATCTTGGCCTTGGCGATCTTCTTCTGCCCCTTGCCACCGACTTCCGGTAGCAGGATATGGCGGCTGTAGCGGCTTATCTGATCTTCTGTAAATTCCATGATGTTCAGTGTGTGAATCTAAAAGGATGCTCAAAATGGTTTTCCAGCGAGGCCGCAGGCGAGAGAAAACCGGAGGCGTACCCTCGGGGGTACCTTGAGGATTTTCTTGAGCCGAGAACGAAGGTGGAAGCCATTTTCAGCGTCCTTAAATATTAAAGTACTTCTCGATGCTGATGTATCGCTCGCCGGTGTCGCAGAGAATCGTGACCACGTTCTTGCCCGGTCCCAGTTCC
>JANYBU010000055.1 GCA_025360665.1 Nitrospira sp. | reverse complement strand
GAAGGGCAAATACTCCCGAGTATGCCGCTCAATGGTTCGTAGGATGTCAGCGGTTACATCCTCAGCCTCAGCCCAATGCTCCTCATACCATTCCTGTAATACCGCCACTGGCTGGCCAGTGATTTGGACATTGAGTTCAATGTTTTCAGTCAGGCCTGGATTCGTAAAGTTCGACGAACCAACAAGGGCAGAGGAACCGACGACTTCAAGGCGGGCATGGGTGATATAGGCTTTCGCGTGGAACTTGTCTTTGCGGTATACCTTACACGAAATCTTTCCTGAGCGAATGGCTTCGACAATACCGGCTACGCCCGTGAGAAACTCATTCTTCTGTTTTTCAGTTTCTAGGCTGAGGTCGAGACGCTGTTTGATCCGCTCGAACTCTTCTGCAAATGCATTCTTGGTGCGTAGAGAGACTTCGTCCCCCATCAAGATCCGAATTTGATCCACTTTCTGCCATTCGTCCCTCAAGGCAAGCAACGAGCCTATCTCGAAATAACCGGTGGCAATGTCGATCGACTTTGAGAGTTGGCACCAGTCGTGGAGATAACGGAGAACTTTCCAGTCCTCCTCGCTATTATCGACGATGAAGAGTTCGCTTCCGGTTTGGCTGGTACGTTTTGGCATAACTGATTATTAAACTCAGGTCTCTAATGCGCCGAAGCTTACCCCTTTCTCCCCGAGAAATCACCAAGAGTTCAGAGGGGAAACGGCCCAAGTGGAACCTTTGTCAGACGACACTGGAGGCCAATGGAGGGGATGTCGCGCAGATAAGAGATAGAGGTTAAGTAGACAAAGGCCATGCGCAGCGCAACACGGCTAGGGTAAACCAGGCTAGGCAGCGGGTATGCGCGTCAAACGGTAGACATTTTCAGATGTCTTTGAGCCCAAGCCGGGCGATGCCGGAAAGCAGTAATCGAAACCGTCATCTCCGAATCCTTGGCCCGATCAATGAATTTCCATTGGATCAACTCATGTAAGACGGCTTCCATTCCGGAGCTTCACCGTGGGCGTTCTGGTGTTCGGTACTTCCTGAACGACATAGCTAGATAGATGTTCATTCACCACCCATTCCCGGAAACTTGCCTTTAGCCATTTTCTGAATCATCTCCATGAGTTGCTGCGTTGCTTCGTTGCCTTGGATGTTGTTTACCTGTGCTGTGCGTGCCGTCTCTTGATCACAGGCGCTGAACTGCACAGTGCGTCCACCAATCGTCTCCACTGTGCGAATGTCTGTCACCACCAGTGTCTTCCCATCCACAACAATGAGACTCCCTGTCTTTATCTCCACGTTCTCCATGTCCTTACTTCCTTTCTATGATAAGTGTACATCGACAATCAGCGAGCATCCTGTTTGAACTCGGCCAAGGGATCGACGAAGGCGTCTTTCGCAAATTCTGCGTGTAGGTTTTTCTGTGCCTCTTCGTACACCCTGTCCGCTCGATCCTCCGGCGTCTCCGTTGGGTCTTCGTTAGGATCGATGAAGTCTAGGACATCAGCTTCTTCCATCATGACGGCCTCCATACCTCTGTGGGGAATTGTCTCCATGTTGAGGACATCTTTACGACAGAACCGTTGAATGTTCAAGACCCCTAAGGTGGTTCACGACTTCAACGCCTTCAGCACATCATCGTATCGGAGTTTGTTCAACCCATCCCGCAGCGCCGACAACTTGAATCGGTCGCCGTGGACGTAGACGGTATCGTGAACGTCGCGTCCAGAGTGACCGGTCAACACTCGTGAGATATCGGGTGGGCATCCGGCTTCGGCGAGCTTCGTGATACCGAGGTGTCTCAGACCGTGCAACACGAGTCTGGTGTCCGTCATTCCAAGACCCCGAACAATTCGACTGAACATCTTCCCAGCAGCATCAGCATACGTGGACTTTCCCTTCTGGAACTGATGAAAGAGTCTGACATGGCCTGCCTCCTTGACCGTCTGCACATACTGCAGAAAACCCAGCGTCAACAAACTACTGTGTAGTGGAATCCGCCGACTAGTCTTGGTCTTGACGGACTTGTCACCCCCACCCTCTTCGGTGATCAGGATGTACGGGATGCCGTCTTCCTCGCGTATATCATCAACGAGCAATTGTGAATTTTCTTCCCTACGGGCGATGGTCCACAGACACAGACACAGTACCCAATAGTGGGCCGGATGCTCTGTCCTGAGTGATTTGAACTTGGCAGAGCCGTAAATCATCACCAACTGCTCGTCCGTAAATAGCTTCCGAGGCTTCGTCGCCTTGCGTACAGCCTTCGCCGATGGTGCCAGGTTCTTCGCCGGATTCGTGTTCTCAGGGATGTAGCCCTGTGCTTCGCACCACTTGAAGATACCGGCAAGTGTGGTGAGTCTGTCACTGACCGTGGCGAGATGCAGCCCACGTTCGTCTTCCTTCAACAAGGAGTCCTTGTACTTGAGACAATCCGACTTCGTGATCAAGTTCACGGCGCGATCTCCACCGATTGCCGCCACGAATCGCAATAACTCAGCCTTCAGTGCTCGCGTGGAGCGATCTGTTCGGGGTGACTCCCGCAGGTATCCGTCAACGACTTCCATGAAGAGTGGACCGGTGGAGGTTGTCTTGACTGATGAAGCTGGCGACACTGCCACCGGAGCATGGCTACCATTGACTGGTTGCGTCCGCTCGATCAGTGGGTGGTACGGTTCACCTTGCCAACGTCTTGTCTCGATCCTGGTGTACTCGTACTTTGCCTCTAACAGTTTCCTGCACAATCGTCCGAAGTCTGCGCTCGCATGCTCAAGGGACAGTCCGGCAGTCTTCAACAGGTCGTCAGCAACGCGCTCCACTCGCCGGTAGTCGTTGTCGTCGATATCCTCCAACGCTTCGTCCTGCATGATCGACAATCCTTCGAGGTTCCCTTCAACCTGTGACTGACTCCAGCGTCCAGCCGTCGCACGACAATCCTCTGCATACTCCAACTCTGCATCGAGCCACTGACTCACCAATGCTTCACGTTGGTCTTCTGTCATGCGTTCACCATGTCTGCGGAGCGTCCTGTACAGTTGGAGCGTTCGGCTGTCCCACTGCGCGGCCCGTATCTTGGCTACATCCTTGTCGAGCGTATCCAGACTCCTCCAGACTTCACGCCGGTTCTTCAGCCACAGCCGGAGCGATTCGGGGATGTGTGACCGATAGTAGTACGTCTTCCGTTCGGGGAAAAATGAAATCGCCATTGTGTCCTCCTTGGTTAAGGAGGGCAAATCCCGTAGCTCAACGCAGTAGCTCTCACGCCACTGCTATGGCGATTCTGGCTCTGGAAGGACTATGATATCGCAGGGTTGCGTACCATTTGGCGGAGAGGGAGGGGATCGAACCCACGGTCCCGTTGCCAGGACAGCAGTTTTCGAGACTGCCCGATTCGGCCACTCTCGCACCTCTCCGCATGGTAGAACTCGCCTAAGGTCAGGGTAGGGTTGGGGCGAATGTATCGTCGTTGCGACTGGCTGTGGGGGGAGCTTACCTTGGGGAGTGTGATTTTTCAATCGGTTTTCTTTCCGCCTCGAAGAGCCAGTACGATGGGCGATTCGACGGGGTTGATGGGGTCTATCAGGTTGCGGAGAAAACTATTGTGGCACGGTGGAAATTCAATGCTCCGCACATATAGGACAACAAGAGAACCGCGCGCAGGATGCTCAAAAAGGCTGTCCAGCAAGGCCGCAGCGAGCGAAGAGGCGAGGCGTACGCTTCGGTACGTTGAGCCTCTGAGCGATGCGAGAACGCTGCTGGCGGACTTTTTCAGCATCCTGTTCTAGGAGGGTACTGGTGAATCCTGGCACAGGTGGATCGGTCATGGCCTTTCCATCCATTGAGTTAATCGCAATGGCCGGCTGGTCGGCGCCGATCGCGATGGAAGATCGGACCATTCATGTCTGGGGCTTCTCGCTCGACGGAAGCCCGTCTTTTGTGGAGCAGTGCCGTTCCTGGTTGAGCGAAGATGAACGCGGGAGGGCGGCCCGGTTCATCCGCCAGCAAGATCAAGTCCGATTCGTGCTTGCGCACGGAGGTCTCAGAGCGGTGCTCAGCCGATATCTTGGGATCGGCCTTGATGACGTAGCGTTGTTTCGCAGTGAGACAGGTAAGCCTTCCTTGAAAAAGGAGTTACAAGGTCAGACCGCGATCACGTTCAATATGTCCCATGCGCATGGCCGTGCGCTCATCGCGGTCTCAAAGGGGCAGGAGATCGGAGTTGATCTCGAGCGAATTCGTTTGGACGTAGAAGTTGCGAAACTTTCCGAGCGTTACTTTACTCCCTCCGAACACGCCATGATTATGCAGTCGGCTCAGGAGCAGCGTGCAGCCAGATTCTTCCGCTACTGGGTCTCAAAAGAAGCGGTGCTCAAGGCGCAAGGTATCGGACTCCGGGCGTTGAGTCAGTGCGAGATTCTCATGGCAGCGGACGGAGTCGGCGCGGAGACTCGGGTTCCGGCGGGCTCTCTGCTCCAAGGCAATTGGAAGATTCGTCTCCTCTCTTGTGGCGAGGGATGGGAAGGAGCGGTGGCCGCTCAGGGGATGGACTGGGTCGCGCAGTGCGGTCTCGCAGGATGCTGAAAAAGTACGTAAGCGCCAGAAAGCGTAGCGCGTGAAGCGCGAGACATGCGAGAAAGGCGCGAGGTGGACAGATTGGCTCCCCTTGCTCTGCCCATCTCGCTCGTCACGCCAGTCGCGCGTTTCCCGCTTTTCTCGCGTGCCCACCTTTATTGAGTTGAAAGAGGATGTGTTGCTGGTGGTGCCTCGCGGAGTTCCTTGAAAAACTTCTGAATGAGGGCTTGACTCTCCTGTTCGAGGACTCCTCCGGTCACGGCGACCCGGTGGTTCAGCTTCGGCTCTGACGGCAGGTCGAACAGCGATCCGCAGGCGCCGGCTTTGGGATCCCATGCCCCAAAGACGACTCGGGGAATCCTCGCTAAGATAATCGCACCGATACACATCGCGCAGGGCTCCACGGTCACATAGAGCGTCGTGTCGGTCAACCGCCACGTGCTTCGTACGGTTGCCGCGACACGGATCGCAATGACCTCTGCATGGGCCGTGGGGTCCTGCCAGAGTTCGCGGTAATTGTGTGCCTGGGCCAGAATCTGGTTATCTTGAACGACCAAGGCGGCGATCGGTACTTCGCCGACGGCCGTCGCCCGGGCCGCTTCTTCCAGGGCCATCCGCATAAACGTGAGATCTTGTGTGCGCTCGTCTCCTGCCACTGTTGTCTCCTTAGAAGATCGTTATTTGGTTTGTCTGGTCTATCTGGTTTTTTGGTTGAATGAAACTAACCAAATGAACCAAATCAACCAGATAAACAAAACAAACCAGATGGACCAGATAGACCAGACAAACCGGGCTAGGATCGGCTCAGGAGATATATGGGCCCGGTTGGTTGCAGGCGGCCGCCTGATGGCTCGAGGCTGACGGCGAAGGTCTTCGCATCCGTGAAGCTCGGCAACTTCTTGACCAGTAGGTGAGCGGTTTCTCCGCGATCCATCTGAAAGATCCCGATGCTCATGGGTTTGTCGTGAATGGCCCACAGTTGATAAGTTGTGCCAGCGGGACATTCCGGCAGGTTCACGGAGTAGAGCCAGACTTTTTGGGTTCGAGAATCGTATAGCAGAAATCCCGCGGCCCGTTTCGCCATGTCCGATCCGGTGAGTGACACGGTCTTGACGTTGGGAATTCGAAGAAGTGTGGCCAATTCGTCTTGCGGAGTTCCGACGGGGCGAGCGCCGCCTTGCTGGCTTAATTGAACACGAGTCTCTTCCAGCTCAGCTTCGCGTAGGGCCAACTGTTCTTTGGCTTCCGCGGCTTCGTTCGTTCGTTGCTGCATTTCGTTGCGTAATTCGGCGAGGGCTTTGGCTTGGTCGTCGACCTCACGATGCATACCGGCAAGTGTCGTCGACTTTTCCTGAAGCGATGCTTCGAGCTGCTGAATGTTCGATGTGTCGACGGAACGTTGTGCCGTAAAGTTCCACACGAGATATCCCCCGACCGCCACGATCAAGAGCGTGGCCAAGCCAAGGGCCCAGGGTAGTGACAACGATCGGGCAGGCGCGACGGGAGGAAAAAGGTGGTTCATCCATTCGCCCGGTTCCAGACTCGGCCGGGCCGGTTCTTTCGACGCCGCTTCAGCTGGAATCGGCGCGGGGTTTCGTCCGGCCATGATCGTGGCCTTGAGGGAGCGTGGAGGACTGGTCGGACTCAGACCGACCGGGAGGAGCGCGGCGACGGATTGATAGTCCTTCAGCGCACTGTGACAGGAAGCGCAGCCTGAGAGTAAGTGGGCTTCTAGCGCCTGTCGCTCGATCCGGTCCAGCGCGCCTGCCGCATACAAGGGCACCGATTCTTCGAGTTCTTCATGCGTCATTGGAGCTCACCATGGGTCCACCACTGTTGGAGGCCATCTCGGAGTTTGGACATTCCAAGTTTGATCCTGGTCTTGACGGTCCCGAGCGGCTGGTTCAGCCGCGCGGCGATCTCGGCATGGGAGAGTCCCTCGTAGTATGCGAGTTCAATCGCTTGTTGTTGCGCCTGGGGCAATCCAGCCACCGCTGCCCCGACTGCAATACGCAGTTCCTGATCGGCCTGCGTCTCAAACGGGCTCGGACCAGGGTCGGACACCTGCGCAGCGGTTCCGGCTTCCAGCGAGCTAGTGGTTCGATAGCCTCGTGCGGCCCTGGCCCGTAGCCGGTCGATGGCCCGGCTTTTGGTGAGGGTGACCAACCATGCGACAGGGGTTCCACGCCCGACGTCATAACGAGAGACCTTCCGCCAGACTTCCAAGTAGACATCTTGCAAGAGCTCCGCAGCTTCATCGCGATTCCCTAGGATCCTGACTGCCAATGTGAACAACAGCGTGCTCGAATGGTCATAGAGCTGGCTGAACGCCTGCTGATCGCCTTTGACCACGCGGGCCAGCAAGGATGGATCAATCATCGAGGTGGCGTGTCGTGAGGGTTTATCCATAACGCGAGCAAGTCGTAAGGGAAAGCCGGGATCGCCTCATGTCCGCCACGACTATAGCATCCTACGGAGGGGACGGGCAAAAGGATGTGTGTTTCAAGTCGTGGCTGCAGGCACAGATTTCGTCTGCGTTCGATTGGCGGGGGATGGTGGAGTCTGTAGGGAGCGCTACGGTTCAGTGCTTCATTCCGTGGTTGTTTGACGCCCACCGCAGATGTGCCGAATTAACGACTCCAGTCCGGCGTTGTGGAGAGATTGGCGAAGCAGAAGCGACTCTGTAGCCGGGTCGTAATGCGCCAATCGCCACGGTCCAAGCCGGACGACGTAATACGTCGGTTTCGGTCCGTTGGAGGTAGCGAGGAGTCCGGCAATGCGTGGAGATATTCGGAGTGTGAATGAAGCGACCTTGGAGTGGGAGGGGAGAGACTGGAGTGGCGCAGGAGTAAGGACATCGACCGTGGCTGCCCATCGGAGCAGCATGGCCAGCAGATGCTGGAGGAGTGAGAATCTCGCAAGGACACGAATACACTGGGTGACTGACCGGACGACGACAGTCCGAGCGCGACTCGTGGGGCTGGTGGGTTGTGGCGCTGCTGATGACATGTGTGGGCTTTGTCCGAAAGACATGTGAATGCCCTCGCGCATCACTCCCGTGACCACTCCGATCACAGAGCCTGGCTGAACGACCTCGCAGGCGCCCTGCGTTGCGTCGCCTCTCGTCGAGAGCGTGCCTTGCGGATCGATGGCGGTGATGCGGTGGCAGACGAGCAGGGTGTCGTTCCGGAATACCACGATCGCGCCTACGGTGAGGGAGGTCGGAGGACTGAGTTCAAGTCTGTCGCCCTCTTGAATCGTCGGCGTCATGCTTGATGACACGATACGAGGCACAACCATGCTGTTCAGGAGAGGCAGCTGAAGTACGTCCGGTAAATCCTGCGCAGAAAAACGACCATCCAAGGTGAAGGAAGGTACGAGATGAATCACGAGGTCGTCCTTGCTGTTTGGTTGATGACGAGCCGGATCAGCATGCGGGCGATCAAGATATTTCCCGCTCTTGCCAGTTGCCACCATCTGGTAATTTTGGTCTGCCAGGGCCGCTTCACACTCTCATCCCCATACCGATAAGCCAGGAAGAGCGATGATGGGAAGAGGGTACGACGAAGCCAGGCAAGCCTGCGCCCTGGCGGTTGTGTGATCCACAATAAAAAGTGTCCGAGTTCTGGGAGAGGCTGGGTCGTCACCAATCGTCTGAAAAGAAGCTCCAGTGTCTGTTCAGCCATGGTCGCTGGCGCAAGCTGCTGGATTATGGTAGCAGGAATTCCTGTTGTGGAGTTCGACAATGTCAGTTGGCGCAGGCCGTGGTAGAGAGGAATCTTGAGGTGACGTCGGCTCGCCTCCTCGACAAGCGTGGGCCAGTTGAGCGGTTCCTTCTCGATCAGCAACCGGAGATCGGTGAAAAAGGAATGGCAGAGGTGCCCTCGGTGAACGACCGAGTAGGCGGTCAGATAGAGCAAGAGGTCGTCGGAGCCCAGTTGCTTGACCGTCAGTTGACCGAGCGTCCGAGATCGCACCCGCGCCCACAGCCCTGCGAGTCCCTCTTCGTCGAGATACCAGAGCTCCGAGACCAGATCCAGCGAGAGCATGGATTGGGACGAACAATAGGCTGGGTTGCCGTCGATCTGTTGTGCAAACCCGGTCTCAGTCAGCAGTCGATGAATGGCTGGAAGGTCTTGTGCATGGACCAATAGATCCACGTCGGAGAGGGGCCTCGTCCCACGCACTCCGTAGAGGCGTGAGAGCAGATCGGCCCCTTTCAGGAGGATACACTCGATGCCCTGTCGGTGGAATGCCTGGCCGACGATCTCACACTCATCGAGCAGACGTTTATTGATCAGGCTGACCTGGGTGTAGGCGTCAGCGAGGTCGTCGAGGGTCGAGGAGGGCATAGGTGTGATCCTCCAATTGCGCCCACTCTTTGAAGTGCGGCAGGCACGAACTCATGTCCCCGGTTTCAAGCCACGCATCGCTCCGACCCTGGCGGCAGTGGGGCCGCACCTCACAGGTCGGACATTCGTACTGGTGGCTCGGGTGCGCCTGGTCGACGGTCTGCTTGAGCAGGTCCCAGCCTTCTTTCACCGTGCCGGTGCGGAGATCATAGCGAGGGATCGGGAAGGCGGTGCAGAGGTTCATTTCGCCATAGGGAGTGATCGCAAATCGACTCTGACCGCAGGCGCATTCGATGAAGGATTGGTCGCTTGAGCAGGATTCCTCAGACGCGGGCGTCTCCCGGTGAGGGAGCATCTCCTGATCGATACGGACTTTCACGTCGGGGGTCAGGCGATATTGCAGTGGTGTCTGGTCGCCGGTGACGGAGGACATGATCTCCAAACAATATTGGAATTTCATGTGCAGGGATTCCACCAGTTGCCGACAGGGCTGGATCTCCTCGTGATTGATGGTCGTCACCGGCATCCGGACGACGACGGGCAGCGCGGCAGCGGCAAGATTGAGCAGGCCCTGTCGAAACTGCCGATAGGATCCTGGGACCGCGGTCATCCGCTCATAGACCGCCTCGGTCGCACCATAGATAGAGACGTTGATCTGACTGGCACCGACTTCATGGAGCAGGTTGGTGAATGAGGGTGTGATGCGGGTGGCATTGGTCATGAGGTGAATCATCAATCCCTGCCGACGCGCATAGTGAAGAATATCACCGATGTCCTGGCGCACGCTTGGCTCCCCACCGGTGAAGGTGACGGTGAGCACTCCAAGATCGGCGATCTGCTTCAGGATCGCACAAATCTCGGAGGTCGTGAGTTCATGAGGCAGGGCACGATGCGTGGGGTTGTAGCAATGAACACACCGCAGGTTGCAGCCGTAGGTCAGTTCAAAGGTGACTCCCTCCGGCCTGCGAGTTTTCGCCGCCTTGAGGAGGAGGGCATCCAGGAAATCGTTCGAAGAGATCGTCTTCATGGGGACCCAACCGGATGAAGCTGCCGTTGAGCCAAGATATAGTCTACGATGTCGGGAGATTTCAGCGGTGCGAGCGCCCGGCAGTCGACGTGCTGAATAAGATCCGACATGAGCCCCATGGTGGTATCCAGGCCCTCGCGATCCCAGAGCGGCAGGAAACTCTGGCGTAGGAGTTCTTGTACGACGGCGCGCGGAGACATGGCGGACATGGTATGTCGGCCCGTTCCGTGGCTGATGCAATAGAGGTGAGTGAGGAGGCTGCGGTCATTGGTGGCATAGTTGCCGGAACCCACCCAAGGGGTCCCGTGGATCATGAAGCGGCCAGCGATTTTGCGGATGATGATACGTTCGTCGCTGAGGATGAGCGCCCCCCGTTCCGCGAAGAAATCTGCGATCGTCGACTTGCCGGCTCCCGAGGCACCGGTGAACAGGTAGCCCTGTTCGTGACTGGACAGGCCTGCCGCATGGAGGAGGAGCGTTCCCTCACGGGCCATGCGCGACAGGAGGCAGACTTCGACCAGTGGATTGAACAGATGCATCGGACACCATCCGACCTGGCCCATCTGCAACTCCGGCAGAATCCAAGCACGTACGGTCCGGTAGTCTTCAGAAACCAGCGCACAAGCCCGAGGCTGATGTGTGTGCGGGCTCAGGCTTTCGATGACGAGTCCGGCGTCGGACTCAAAGAGCTTCCACAGGCCGTGGGCCGCATCGAACCGGAGTGGTCCCCTGGACAATGCAGGAAGATGTGAGGCCACAGTCACCGTCACGGCCATGTCCGGTTGCAAGCCAGGTTGAGCGAGGAACGAGTCAAATGGACGCAGCGGCCAGGCGAGCTGAGGATGGTTCTCCGGTTCGTCCAGTCTGATCCGGTAGCCGCCAATCTGAAGATCAATCCGCATGGTGCTCTTCGCTCGTGCTACGAAAGGCGCGGGCCACTGTCGCGGCACGCGCCGCCCGAGACGTTCGATTTTTTACAGCCTCCTGGTGAGCCTGGCGGCTGACATTGTCCATTGGCTCGACAACCTTGGGTGAGTGAATTGGCGAGCGCGCTCACGGTTGTCAGGCTGCAGGCCGAAAGGATGGCCTGTTCCTGGTTCAGCTCGACCCGGAAGAGTTGCGGAGAACTGTACGGCTTTTTCTCAGGCATGATGTGTCCCTACCTCCTTGTGGATTCTGCGCAATGGGTGAATCAGCGTCTGGTGCAGCGTCAATTGTGCCCGCGCATGAGCAACGTCACAATCATAAGGGATTGGAGATTCGGCTGTGCCACATTCCCAGCGCGCATCCGAGGGTTTCTTATCGCAAAACGTATGAACCTCGCAGGTGCGGCAGGGTGATTCCCCCTGGTACCGCATGCCACGGATCTCCCGAAACAGCATCTCTGTGGCATCGGCGAGCGCATGTGTCCGAAGTGACAGGCGCCGTTCATATTGCAGGGTACAGGTGCCGAGTTCTCCCCAGGCATTGATGTGGATCGTGTCGGTTCCACAGCCGCAGCGATAGAGTCGGTCTGTGCTGGGAGTAAGCAAGTCGGTGGGTATGCCGCAGCGTTCCTCGTCCCCATCGTCTGCAGGTTGATCCCCATGCAGCGCAACCACATCGTCTGGAGCCACCCGATAGGCGAGTGACGACAGATCGCCGTTGAGGCGGGGGGAGAGGGAGGTGGTGAGCCCGAACTCCTGCCCGAAGGACTCCACGAATTGTCTGATGGCCGGCATCTCGTCTGTATTCCAGTTCATGGCTTTCGTTTTCAGCGTGAACGGTAGGCCGCTGTCTCTGAGCATCTCCAGTCCACGAATGAACGCGCGGAACGAGCCGGGAACTTGCGTGAACCAGTCGAAGGGTTTTTCCGTCACGGAGTGGCAGGAGATATCGATGGTGAAGGGTGGCATCTGCTGCAGCCGCTCAATGGTCGCCTTCGTAAAGAGGGTGCCGTTGGTGTAGAGCTGGAGCAGGAATCCTTTGCGAATGGCGGCCTCATAGATCTCAAAGAAATGGGGATGCATGAAAATATCGCCACCCGTCAGATTGAGCCACGCGATGCCCAGCTGCTGCATCTCATCGAGCAGGCGATGAATTTCGACGAGGGTCAGCTCGCGCGAAAAGAATTCCTTGCTGTTGTATGGATCGGTGTAGCAATGGCGGCAATGGAGGTTGCAGCGATAGGTGAGTTCGAACTGTGCCTTGATTACGCGTTGCTGCGCGGCGGCCTGCGCATGGACTCGTTGGCTAAACTCGCCATATTGGATAGTAGGAATGGTTCTCTCGTTAGGCATGATGCATCCTGGGCTGGAGGAAGGCCGGTTCCTGGGGTGCTTTCCACTCGCAGGCAAAGGTCGGCAGGACTTCGAAGAACCCTGTTTGGAATGAGCCGGTTCGCAAATCATAACTCTGCCGACGATTACCGGAGCACAGTTGCAATTGCCCATAGGCGTCAATGTGAAATGCATGCATGCCGCTTCGGCAAGGGGGCGGTTCCAGCGAATCACGTCGGCAGGCGTCTCTCTGTAGATCTGAGTCCTGTTGGTTCAGTTCGGCAAGGTCATGTTCAGACAGTGCGTATTGGAATGGACCCACCCCGCCGTCAAGTTCCGGCCTCATTTCTTCGCCGAGTTTGTATGTCACCGTACCCAGAGACTCGACGTACCGTTTGACTTCGAGGATCTCATGGTGATTCAGCGTCATCGCCGTGCTTTTGAGGACCAGAGGGATCTGCCGATCGAGGAGGAAGCCGATCGCCTGAAGACAGCGGTCGTAGGAACCCTGCCCGAGGGTCACCCGTTCGAAGGTCTCGCGGGTCATTCCGTGTAGGCTGATTTCAATGCGATGCGGTCGCAGTGCGGCAAAGCGATCCGCGTGCGCTTCTGTGATCAGAGTCCCATTCGAAAAGACGGTGACCAGGAATCCACGGCAGATGGCATGTTCATACAGTTGGAAAAAGTCGGGACGGGCGAGCGGTTCGCCTCCAGTGAGGCAGAGTTCCAAGGTCCCGGCCTCGGCCAGCTCATCCATGATGCGAAGGATCTCAGCGGTGGCGAGTTCCTGACGGATCGCATCGGGACGATTGCAGCAATCCGTGTAGCACATCACGCAGTGCAGGTTGCAACGGCAGGTGATCTCCCATTGGCAGGAGTAAGGGAAGCGCTCGGGAAGGTGCGTGAGTTTATCCTGTGCAATCATGAATCATCTGGTCACCTCCTCAACCGCCTGGATGGAGAGGAGATCGTCAAGTAACGATGTGAAGTCTTTCGCTAGCTGGTCTGTCGCCACCTCATACTCGTTGCAGAAGTCAGTCACGATGTCCTGCGCCGTCCGTTGCCCGTCGATTCGATGCCAGAGCGCCGCCCCGGTTTCATTCAACACATAGATGTTATTGGCTTCGCTTAACGTCCGTCGGATGGGGACCAGAATGCATTCGCCGGCCACGTCACGCTGCACGTAGTCGGGGTGCTTGGTATAGATCGCAGTGGGTGTCATCGTGGCGGCAGGATAGCAAATCCCTCGCGGCACTTCTAGAGGTATTTCACTGGAGGGTCAGGCGCTAGGCCAACTTGGAGGGTCGAGGCTATTACGAGCGCCAGGAGAGCACGGCACATCCTTCATGCCAGCGTAATTGGTCGACCGTGGCACCTGCATCGTGCAGCTCCGATCTGATCTCTGCTTCATCGACGAAGGCATGCAGGAAGTGGCTCTGGGAACAGGTGTCGCCCAATTGATACGATTGATTGGCCTCAGGCAGCCTCGTGAGCCAGCAATTGAGTCGGTGAATGAACCGGTGCGTCCTTGTCTCCATTTCCCGAGCGGTCAGGAAGTTGAGCACAACCAGCCCCTGTTCGTTCATGCATGTACGGAGGCTTCGAAGCCAAGCCTGCCGTTGTTGCCGACCAGGGATGGAGCTGTACATGATACCGGACATGAAGACGAAGTCAACTCGAGTGAGGCCGATTGGGATAGCCAGAAAGTCCGCTTGTGCGAAGAGGAGCCGCAGGCTCTTTGCCATGGCTTGCTGAGAACCGACGCACAGGCTTTCCCGGTTGATATCGAGGCCTACGACGAGAAAGCCTCGTTGCGCTGGCGCGATGGACTCGCGACCCACGCCGGCTCCAAGCACCAGAATGGTTCCCGACGTCATCTTGTGGCATGCGAGCACGTCTTCTTCCCAGCTCGCTACGTCCACTTGTAGCAGGTTTCGGAAAGGCGCGCCGCCACATTCCGGTAGCTGCGATCGTAGGGTTGCGGATCAGTCTGGTCAGTTCCTTTGGCGGCAACAACGCTGGGAGGATTCCGGTGAGGAGCTGTTGAACACGGAACAGGAGGCCCGCGGTCTTCGCGCAGATACGGGCGAAAAGGGTGATGAAGAGGGCAAGTAGGCGCAGGGTCTGGACTCCTTACGAGCGAAGGTCGTCAGTGCGGTCGTTGATGTGCGTCCTCGAGTTGTTGAGTTGTTGCGTGATGAAGGCAGCCGCCTCGGCTGCCCCGGTTGGGGGAGGTGGCAACGAAGGCACCGGCGAGGCCAAGGCGTGCTGTAAGGCTGGCTCCCATCGGCCTTGCGTGAAGTTGTCGATCGACAATTCGACGCCGCGTCCGTAGCGATGCAGATAGTCGACCAGCGGCGGTTCATCGGCAAAATTGTATCGGCGGACGTACACGACTGGCTGTTGAAGTGCGACCGCCTCAACAATGGTGCCGTAACCAGGTTTGGTCATGATGATGTCCACAGAGGCAAGCAGGGTCTTAAAGGAGAATGGGAGCGTCTCAGTGGAGTGAATACGGGAATATCCCGGTGGGACTGGGCCATCGAAGAGGAAGCGATAGTGGCGCAGCTGTTCGATCTGTTCAAGCGGGAGGGACGTCAGAGGAATACCGCCGAATCCTACCAAGACGGTTCTTTCGTTGGGCGCCAGGGCGAGGGCTGAGGCCAGTTGGTCTCGTTCAGGCGAGGTAGGGCTGGCTATCGGGCCAATATCGATGATGTGGGAGAAGGCATCGATTCTTGGCGCAGGGGTGATGCGAAGGGCCATGTCAGCTTTCGCATAGGATCCACGGATACATTGAATCAACTGCTGCTGTGAAAGATCCGAAGCGTGGCAGTACTCCTTGAGCACGAGGTCCCAGGTAAAGCTCGCCAGGGCGACGGTTGGTATCTGTGCGCGGAAACCGGCCTCGAGGGCGAGGTAAGGTGTGTCGCCGATAATTAGCGCGGGTGATGCCACTTGCATGGCGGTGATTTCGTCGGACAGGCGTGCTTCCCAGGTTTCATGAAAACGGTGATAAGAAGCCCAGGTCGCCTCGACATCGATCGTGAGGGGGCAGTCTTGTACACAGCCGATATCTTGCTGGACCGGTTGAAGGTCCCAGGGAATAGTTAGGCGGTTGCGGAAAAACGAGGCGGGGACCGTGGTGCGGAGGATGGCAGTCACTCCGGGTACGAGGGCGCCTACTGCATTGAGTACGGGCACCACTTGCGCAGCGTGACCGTAGCCGTGTCCGGAGATCGCACACCAAATTAGCGACATAGCAGGGTGCTGAAAAAACTCCTCAACGTCGTTCTCGACTCGAAACCTTCCTCAACGTACCTCAGCAGGTACGCTTCCGGGGCCTTCTTGCCTGCGGCCTTGTTGAAGAAGCTTTTTGAGTACCCTGAATAAGATGCTTTAGGAATTATGATCATGACTAGCTGGTGGAGTGATCCGACTCTAATGGCGCGATATTGTATTGCAGCTCGAGGTCGAACTCGTCGATCAATTCATTGGCCGTGGAAGCCCCGAGATCGGAGCGCACCTCGTTGATCACAAGATCGATCGCCATCCCGGCCTGAGCCCCGTACTGTGTCATCGCCGATTCGATTCGCTGTTTGGCTTCTTCAATTTTCATGGGGCACTCCTTGTTCCGTCACGATCCGATTCGTCATCCCAATGTGCGTAACAACGCTTGCATCTCAGGGACTAAGTCCCCGCCTCCGTTGGATCGGCCGGATTGTGCGGCGTCGATGCCGGCTTGCAACACCGGTCTGGCCTCATCCTTTCGCCCCAGGGAGATCAGGGTGCGCCCGAGGCCCAGGTGCGAGGCAACATGAGTCGGGTCCAACTGCGTGGCGATGGTCAGGTGTTCGACCGCTTCATCGAGATTACCGCCCGCCTGTATAATTTTATTGCCCAATCCATAACGACCGAGGAATCCCTTTGGGTTTTTTGCGACCATTTGCCGAAATGCGTCAATGTCCATCATGCAGTGCTCCCTCGTGGTGGCGCCACTATAGCATTGAGCGAGCCTGGTCGGCCAGAGCGGAGTCGGGCAGGAGAGCGATCCAGTTTAGCAGGCGGCGGAAATACTATGTGGGGACGTCATGACTTCACTGGTCCACGTGTCTGGGACAACAAGAACACACAGAGCAGGATGCTCAAAAAGTTTGTCCAGCAAGGCCGCAGCGAGTGAAGGGCCGAGGAGGTACATACCGCACTTCGTGTGGGCCGTTCGCCCTTTCAATGGGTCTTGGCGAACGGAAAAGCCCCTACAGCGTCTCCGACCTCCGAGAAACTCCTCCTCAACGTTGAGGGTCTGAACGATGCGAGAACGAAGCTGGCGGACTTTTTCAGCATCCTGTTACGGTGCCGACGCGGTTGAGACGGGGACTGCGGAAAGAGATGCAGGGGAACGCAGGGAGGGCCGTGCCTTTACGGTCACCGTGAGAATGGGCGAGTTGGGTAGGGGGGTGTTGCTTGCCATATAGAAATTGGTGTCCCGAACGAGCTGATCCATGAGGTCGGTCAGACAGGCTTCCGTGACCTGTCCCTTGAGCTCGCCGAGCATAATCGGCGTGGCGCCGAACAAATGATAGTGTGCCGTACCAGCCGAGCGCGCCTCATAGCGCTTCATCTGGCCGTCCCAGCGTTCGAGTTCGAGGCTGGCCTGCGCGGCATAGTCATAGTTCAGTTCGATTGCCGGCGAGAGGAGAAACATAGACGCTCCGATGATAAACCCCTTCCAGGCTGCTGCTCCAGAATGAGGGTCGATCGTTTCATCAAAGGTGATCCGGGCAGTCATCACTTTATCGCCAAGGGAAGCAACATTCCCTCCAAGCGGGACGAGTGTCGAAAAGAGGTGGGTCTCTTGTACCGTGTTCAAGATGCGGCGTTCTATCTCAGTCGAAGGATTCTGGGGAGCACCGTTCTGCATCATGCGGAACCCATCCATCACGAGCGGAACCCGCTCATTCTTGGAGATCGAACGCGTGATGGCCTCCTGCTGAAGCGTCGAGGAGGGCATGACGTCGATCCATCGGCTACAACCCATTGTCGTGGAGGCTAATCCAACAAGCCCCAGGAGCGTCCAGCGGAAAAAAAGATGCGTCATGGTGCCCTCTCCTTAAAAATAGAATGAGAACCCGCCGAACGGCAGGCTCGCGTTCAGCCCCAAATTCGGATATCGCGTGCCGGCATTGGAAATATGGTGAAAGCGGTAGCCGACGTTGAGTGCGATTTGGTCGGTCAGGAAATAGGAGATCCCGAATCCGGCCGTCAAGACGAAGTTGAAGCGGCTGGACTCTTCCGGGATTTTTCCGGCGAGATCGGTCCAGAAGGGGCCTCCGGCGAATTCGGCATAGGGCCGGATCTGGTCCAGAGCGACGAAGGTGTACTTGATTTTCGGGGTGAAGCCGAGGCCGTGCGTGAGAAATGGTTCCTGGAACTGGATATAGACCATCTCGGCGCCGAGCGAGACCTGACCCCGATACCAACTGTCGCCCACTGGATCAGTGACGGTCATCATCCAGGAGGGCATGAAGGCCGGGCCTTGCTGCTTGGTCGTGTGGTCCTGCGTGAGTCGGTGGGGAAGCAGATAGCCGGCGGTGAGTCCGACTTCTTGAGTGCCGACGGTGATCGTGGGCGAGCCATCTGCGGCATACACACCGGCAGTCGTCATGAGCGACCCGAGAGCCACTGCTGTGAGGACCCGAGCAAGAAATGGCATGCGACTCCACATCAATATCCTGTCGGCTATTTCATGGTGAAACTTGAAGCTGCAGGGTGACTCTCCAAAGATAGCAGAGGATTGAGTTCTGTCCAGAAATACGCCAGGTTCGGCTTGGCGGAAAGTGAAAGAATGCTGGACAGTTGGTGGAGGCTGTCCGGATAGGCAGTGGAGAGTAGAGAGACTAACAGGCTGGGAAAAAACTCAGTGGGCACGCCGGAATTTCACTGGTCTGCACGTCTGGGAGAACAGGATAGCCGAGCGAGACACGCGAGACTGGCGAGAAAGGCGCGACACTCGGAATCACGGCTGGCGAGTCGCGCTTGTCGCGCGAGGCGTGCCCGTCGCGCACTTCAGCGGCTGGCGGGATTTTTCAACAGCCTGCTAACCGGATTGTTTCAGCTTCGCAAGAGAGGCCGAGTCGGTTTGAAGCTCAGGCAGCGTGTATCGCAGGTCGAGAGAGACCACTCGTTCAAGACATCGTCGTGCTGAAATAAGATCCTGACGGGTGTCATACACCGTGGCAAGGAGTCTGAGCACCGCGGCTTCGGCTGGTTCATTGCCGAGCTTGATGTAATGTTCCGAGGCGTTGTTGAGGCAGCGCTCGGCTTTGGTGAGGTCGCCTTGGTCGAGAAAGCACTTACCCAGTTGGCTATAAGTCACTGCGAGTCCTTCTTCGTTTCCGACAATCCGATGATAGTCGAGGGCCTGCTTGAACGACGTGACGGCCTGCTCCCACTGTCCCTCACGAGCCTCTTGCAACGCCAGATTGTTGTGGAGAATGCCGAGCGCACGATCGTCTTGTAGATCGCGCAGTAGATCCAGCGCTTCAAGGTAGTAGGGGCGAGCTTTCCCCGGATGGTCGGCGCCGATGTGAAGATTGCCGAGATTCACCAGCGTGTGGGCGATGGCATGCTGATTCCGTTCCGTGCGCTGGATGGTCAGCACTTCCCGGTAGCAGGCTTCCGCGTGATCCAAGTCGCCCAATAGGGCGCAGACGTTACCCAGATTGCCAAGCGAATCGGAGAGGGCGCGGTGGTCATTGGCCAGGCGATCATCTTCGACTGCCTGTTCATAGGCGGCTTTGGCCTGCGTCAGCTGGCCGCGATGAAGAAAAATTCGTGCGCGATGTTTATCGGCGTCGGCCATTTCTTCGTGAAGCGTGAAGTGGAAGATATCTGACGATCTGATGATCTATTGATCTGATGATTGGTCGGAAATTCAACAGATCAACAGGTCAACAGATTCCGGAATTGCTTCACGAACGACGCTTCACGAGATACGCAGTCAGTCTCCACCTTTTGGCGTGTCTTTTCTAAATTCGACTTGAATCTCATCCTCTTCATCAAGCCCCAATCCGTCACGAAATGAACCATAGAGTTCGGTGATCTGCTCAACGTCTGCTGGATGCTTGCCATCGGCGGAGGCCAGAAAGGTTTCGCAGAGCCGGAGGCCGGTCTGAAAATGATGGGCAATAGTCTCTTCCGTGACCTGCTGCCAGGTAATGAAGATACAGAAGGCTTGAAAGGAATACGCGTTGGGATAGCGCGAGGCGATGGACAGCAATCCCTCATAGGCTCCACGCGCCGTCGATCCGGCGTTGGAGGAAAACGTGTTTTCAAGTTCTACGGCTGTATCCCAGTCGGAGCCGAGCTCTGTTTCGGCTCGTCCAAATGTCTCTTGTGCGGCAAGTGCAGCGTCGAATTGCATGGGTGACCTCAAATCGTGTTGGAGCAGGATACGCCAGGAAAGAAAAGGAGGTCAATGAGGCGGATGGGGCTGTCTGTATGGGGAGGGTGGCGAGACTGGCCTAGCGTTTGAATTCAGCGGCCGCCGGAGGCGGTCCGCTGAAATGAATGGTTAGATGGCATCGATGGCAAGGCGAACGAGCCAGTAGAACAAGAAGGACGCTCCTATGAACATGAGACCCCAACCGGCAGCAATTACTCCCTTGCTTGGCTGTGGAATCGGTATGACATTGATGATTTTCGCGAACCCTTCGTCCGACTTTGTATTGAGGTTGATCTGGTTCCAGAGTAGTGGCGGAAAGTAGAGGTACGAAACTGTGACCTGTTCCTTCGGGACGAGGACCGGAAATACGATTTCGCCTGCACCGTCTGGATTACGCTCGATGGTGTGTTGAACTGGTGGGTAGACGGTAATGTTGATTGGGAGGACGCCGTGCGTAAGGCGAACATTGTGTGCAGCCTTGCGTCCAGCATTCCGTACCACGACGCTGTGCGTGTGGATGACCGAGTTCTGCTCTCCTTGCAGCGTGAATGCGGAAACGTGCCCGATGAATGAAACAACTCGTGAGCGTGCCTCTGTGTAGTGTTTGATCACAGCTCCGACCACCAGCGAAAGGAGCGGACCAGCGAGCTTGGCAATGACTTCTGGGTCGAAATTCATGGTGAATGCAATCTAACTAGTAAGTCTACTGCGGCCTGCCTTGCAGCATAGCAAGGCAGCCTCAGCAATCTGTTGGTGGGCAAGTCTACCGAAACGTCCAGCGCTTATCCACTACTCTGTCAGGTGCCACCTTCCGGGATAGGCTGTGGATCCTGCAGTCTATCCAGCTATCAGCCCGCAGTATATCCCGAGCTACCTTCGTTTACTTTCCTTCCTGCGGCTCTGTAGACTGTGATTCACTATTACGATGGCCATAGACATCCCCTTGTACCGCGAACCAGTCGAGACTTTACCGACCGATCCCATCGATCGCGTGATCCGCTATCACGTCCAAACTAAGCATCATTTCAACCGCTATGCCCGCTCGCTTGGGCATCTGGATTGGGCGAACCAGCCTGATCCTTTTCGTCGATACGAAGGGGCGTCTCTGATCCCGTTACCGTTATTAAAACTGGGTGATGAGCCGGTCTCTCCACCCTATGACGCGATCTATCAGCGGGGAGTGGTGCTGGCCAAGCCGGTCACAGTGGCGACGCTCTCACGGTTTTTCGAACTCGCCCTTGCCTTGTCAGCGTGGAAACGGGGAGGGGACATGCAGTGGGCGCTTCGAATCAATCCCTCGTCGGGGAATCTCCATCCGACGGAAGGTTATCTGGTGTTGCCACAGATGGATGGGCTGGATCTGAAAGCGGGCCTCTATCACTATGCGCCGAAGGAACATGGGCTCGAGCTTCGTGCTGAGTGTGCTGCCGATCAGGTGGCTCGTCTCCTCGCGCCGTTTCCTGCTCAGTCGTTTCTGATCGGGCTGACCTCAATCCATTGGCGGGAATCGTGGAAGTACGGCGAACGGGCCTTTCGCTATTGTAATCATGATGTGGGCCACGCGATTGGAACGGCTCGGATCGCCGCGGCGACCCTCGGCTGGAATATGGCGCTGTTGGATGGGGTTACCCAAGACATGGTGGCTGCACTATTGGGTACCGATCGCACGGAGGACTTTGTCGATGCAGAGCGTGAGCATCCGGACTGCCTTGCGGTGGTGTGGCCTGCTGAAGACGTGAAACGTGAAACGTTAGACGTGAAATGGGATACGAAGCCGGCCATCCCATTGTTTCTAGATTTGGAGATAGTCCAAAATCTCGTGGCGGCAACATGGCACGGGAAAGCCAATCGTTTGAGCCGGGAGAATCCTGTGCCATGGGAGATTATTGATGATGTGGCGGCGGCGAGTTGGAAACCCTCTCATGGGCACATGTCTGTCGCCATTCCCACTTCTGTTACGTCTCACGTCTCACCTTTCAGCTTTCACGATGGTGGCCCGTCCGCTGCCCAGCTCATTCGTCAGCGTCGGAGCGCCGTCTCCTTTGATGGCAAGACGTCAATTGCATCCGCCACATTCTTCCAGATGTTAAGTCGCATCATGCCTGAGGCGGAGTTACCTCAACTGGACCGTCCGATGCCGTGGGACGTTTTGCCATGGGCGCCCGCGATTCATCTCCTGCTGTTCGTGCATCGCGTGGATGGATTGGCTCCGGGGCTCTATATCTTGGTCCGCGATCGAGAGAAGTTGCCGTTGCTTCAGCAGTCGATGAACGAGGAGTTGATCTGGACTCCGGTGTCGGGCTGTCCAGACTCGTTGCCGCTCTATTGGTTGCTGGAGGGCGATGCGAAGAAGGTGGCGGTGCAAGTGAGTTGTCATCAAGAGATTGCGGGAGACAGTGCCTTCTCGCTGGGGATGATTGCCGAGTTTGAAGGTCGTTTGCGGGAGGGAGGGGGTTGGTGGTATCCACGCCTATTCTGGGAGGCGGGTCTGCTGGGGCAAGTGCTCTATTTAGAGGCGGAGGCGGCAGGGGTGCGAGGTACGGGGATCGGCTGTTTTTTTGACGATCCAGTCCATGAGATCGTGGGGATTAAGAATTTAGCCATTCAGTCACTGTATCATTTCACCATTGGGGGACCAGTTGAGGATGGACGATTGATGACGCTGCCGCCGTACGGAAAACGTGACGGGTGATCAGTATATCGGGCCCGATCACAAGCCTCATCACGCATCACTGGTAGGAGCACATGTTTAAAATAAAGAAAAAACCTGACAAGAGAAAGCCTACGATCCTCTATAACATCATTGAGGACTACTCTGAGTTCGACGCACCAGGGAATGTGACGGCTTGTGCCATGACCCTCCAGGAAGATCTGGCCGCACATGCCAAAGTCTTGTCGGAAAGCTACGAGGTCCCTCTGGAAAAGATGACCAAGCTGCTGACCGAAGGTGGGGTGTATGTGTATCCTCAGATCGGCGGGATTCTGACGCGGGGATTATTTACCTGTCGGATCGATCCAACTGGAGCCGTTCCCAAACAGACTTGGACGTTGGATCTTATGCAGTTTGCCGAGGCGGAACAATTGCATCAGGCGCGAGGGATTCCGCTCGATGAGGTGGCGGCCATGGTTTTTCACCGAACACTGCCTGTGGAACTGACGGCGAAGCTCGATCAGAAGAATCTCGGTATCGATTACCGCACACTGGACCGGGCCGTGGCAAAGGGCGGCGATATCAAGTACATCGACTTCCGCAAGGATTGGTCCCCGCATTTCAAGCGACTCTGCATTATGCCCGATGGGCGATTAGTTGAGACGGGAGGACTGGACGAGTTCGCGGAGCTTCATGGCATTACGTCGGCGCAGGCCAAGACGCTGGTTGAACAAGGGGGCACGCTGCAAGTGAACGGCGAGATCCTGGCTTGTCAGATTGTGAACGGTCAGCCGGCGGTGGCGCGATTTACTGCGAAGAACTATGCGAAGGCCAAGGAGTTGGCTGCGACGAAAAGGCTCCATATCATGGATGCCTTGAGCGAAGTGGCGTACAGCGATCCGGTGATGATGCGCGGGCTTGTGCGAAAAGAGCTCAGCGCTCGACCCTGATCAGGACCAAGGCTGTTAGAGGAGAGTTTTCGAACCGTCCTCTTCAATGACCAGGTATCGGACTGGTTCTGGAGAATCCGTAGAGCGGTGCTGTTCCAAAAAATAGGCGCCGAGGCAGCCGCCTATGGTATCGCAAACGACATCCGTCATCGAGGGAACGCGATTGTGGCAGAAGATCTGGAAGAATTCGAGCGAAAGAGAAACGCCGGCTGCAATGAGGGCAACGGTCGCGATGGACCGGAAGGAGGAAGACTCCTCATCCATCCAGTAATGTAAGAGATATCCGAAGATCATGAACCAGCCGATATTGCCGATGATGTCCATGAGCATATTCATGGTGAACGAGAAATCTTGAAAGGGAATCCAATGAATCGCGTCCCAGTGTGGGTGCCAGACGAAATCAGTCAATGGGAAAAGTGGGATGAGGAAGAGTACTGCGAGCCAAAACCATAACAAACCCGTCCTTGGTTTCAAGGCTGCGGGGATCGTTATAATGCGAAATGTATCAGACCGCATGTTGAAATAATCGCAGATGATGAGGGCCAACGTCAACTGGCAAGACGGCATTTGATTTTGTACAAGGTGCTTACCTGTACGAGTCTAAAGCAAGGGAACGTGTGATATTTCGACTGTCCGCGCCGGCTATCTTTGGCGTGCTTCTCTCCGCATGTGCCGCGCCGAAACCGATCCTCTATCCCAACGCGCATGACCAGCAAGATGGGCAGGAGGGTGTAGAGCAAGATTTCGAACAGTGCTCTGAGATGGCCAAAGATGCCGGCGCGACTGCGAGCCAAGGCCAGAGCTGGCAGGTCGCCGGCGGGGTTTCTGTGTGGACTCTTTCGTCGCTCGCCTCCGAGCAATGCCGATAAGCAGTTTGTTCAGCGCGTCTTTACCTGCATTATTCATGAACGCTTCTGCTGCAATCGCCGATGTCTGACTCAAGCGAGACGGGCGAGACTGGCGGGAATAGCGCGACAGGCAGGGACAGGGCTCCGCGCGCCGGTCTCGCGACGTGGCTCAGCGATTTCTCAACGAACCGTCATCAGTCATGTGGGTTAAGGAGCGGGGCTACGATTCGGTGGGTTGGGAATAAGCGTACGGTTCGGTGGCGATGCTGCCATTTTTTGGCGTGAAATGGACAGGAAGGCCCCGATGAGGCTTCCTGTGACATTGCTGATCACATCAGTGAGCGAGGGGTGGCGGTTGTGGCAATAGACTTGGAACCATTCCATACTCAGCGAGAGCAAGCCTGCGGCACCAGCGGCGAGGAGGAGCGAACGACGAGCCGTCCCGCTGGAGCAGGATCGGTCGAGAAGATAGCCCAGCGGAAGAAAGAGGGCCACATTAGCGACGATATCAAACAGGAAACGCCGTGAGCGGAGATTATCAGCGGTCGGGAACCATTGAATGTACTCCCAATGGGAGTGTCCGACAAAATTCGTGAACGGGAATGTGCCGACCAGTGCGATGAACAGGGCCCAGAGTGGGAGCAGTGCTCGCTCGATTTTCCCCGTGTGATTCGCCACACTTTCCCTCGCTCGTTCGTCTTTATGCCTCCCGTAGATTGTGAAGGACCTGCGCCTTCATGCCTAGGGTTTTCTGTTTCCTGTCGTCCCGCGTTTGTGATCAGTTGAGGCAGGACACCGCGTCTGCGCTGTCTCTGGGCACTCGTGAGGCGAATAAGAAGCGAACGATTCAGAAGATTGTGAAGCTGAAGGGGGCGCGCTACTTGGCGAGTTCTTCGTTAACGGCTTGGACGAGTTTGTCGAGGTCGAAGGGCTTTTCGAAAACGCGCCGGGCTCCAAAGAGTTTTGCGACATCGAGGAAATTGCGGTCGCCTTGGGCACCGGTCATGGCGATGACCTTCGCATCGAGATATTCCCGCGTCAGCTGTAAGGTGGTTTCTAGGCCGTCGGTTCCTGGCATCAAAATGTCCATGAGAACTAGGTCCACTTTGTTCTGCTGGTAGAGAGTCAAGCCCTCCCGACCATCGCGGGCTAGGAGCACACGGTGGTTGGCCTTCTCAAGGACTTCCTTCAGGAGGCTCCGGATCGATTCTTCGTCGTCGATAACAAGGATTGTGGCCATGACGTGAGATATACCCCTAATGTTTTCGATCTTACCTATGTTGGGTTCTCCTGTCTAGAGAGAAGTTGATAGGAGGCGATGGTGATTAAGATGATGGTGAGGATGGATCGAGCTGCTGCAGGTTTGAAGGAACGGTCACAGGGATCGATTGTTCGATGGGGACGAACATACTGCGGAGCAACTGCTGTCCGTCAACCGAGCGGACGAAGGAGAGAAACGATTCGGTGAGCGGATCCGGTTGTGCAGCGGTGAGCATGAGGACCGGTCGGCGCAGACGGTACCGCCCATTTTTCACAGTGGCTTCTCCTGGATCGACCTGATCGACCGTCAGGATATGAATGGAAATGCCGTCCTCTTGAGCTTTCAACGCCGCCGCCAATGAAATGTAGCTGACCGTGGCATCACGCCCGGACACTAGACTCAATACTTGCTGGTCAGAGCGAACAGGGGCCGCAGATGCCGCAATCTGTTTCGTGAGACTCAGGGAACTCTGGAAGCCGGACGTGAGATTGTTTGCTGATGTGCGAGGAATCACCTCCACTCTGGCCGTGGCGCCATCCAGCTCAGACCAGTTGGTAATCCGTGCGGAAAATAACCCTCTGACTTGGGCGCTGGACAGTTCTCTGACGGGGTTTGCGAAATTGACAATGACCGCGATGCCA
>JANYBU010000021.1 GCA_025360665.1 Nitrospira sp. | reverse complement strand
AGTCGGAAGTTCACCCCCTGGCGCTTCTTCACCCGGAGGTCCACCAAAGGGACCTGGCGGTAAGGGCGATTTCCGGCCTCGTCCCCCGCCTTCTCCACCCCCAGTCACCGCAATGTTCACCACCGCTGGCGTGACCTGCTTAACGATCTCTGAAAATCCTTGTGTCAGCCCGGCTGGAACCCCGGCGGCTAAGGCTGTGGGTTCACTCGGCAGGACAGTAAACGCAAAGGTACTCATGACCAGACCGATACCTGCGATAAGACCTCGGACATTCCCCCCCTTACTCCGCGTGACCATAACAGCGTTCCTCCACAGGGTTAACCAACGCGACATCATCAGCTGAACGGTGCATTGTACACTATCCGTTCCGAGGGCATCAAAGACTAATAGTCCCCGTGGACCCCTCACCAAACAGAGCCCGAAAGGGACTATTAAGTATGACCGTGCCGCGTGACACGCGAGAGATGCGAGAAAGGCGCGAGGTGGACAGATGGGGCTTCCATCTCGTATGCCCGTCTCGCTTGTCACGCGAGGCTATTCCGCAGCCTGCTACGAACTTGTTTTCCGGGCTGTCGCCTCAGATTCCAATACCCCGAGCCACGAGTTCTGGAGCTTCAGCACCAGCCGCTTAGCCGCTTGCTCAAAAGATACAACACGAAGCGTATTCGGTGCGCCCTCGTAAGTCGGAGGCCAGATACGCCGCTCATCCTGAGGGCGAAGGTAGATAGCCGGATACCATTGATCGATCCCTGGCGCGCTCGGACGATCCAGGGTGGCCCAGCCCCGTCCTTCGGCCTGCATTAAGGTCTGATTGTGTTTCAAGTCCAACAGGGCAAATTCCAGTAGCGACCAGTTATCTCGACGAAATCCAGGCTGCGCGTGCGTGGTCCATCCCAGAAAGAGCGTCACGGGATATTCCTGCTCGGTGCTGGAAACCACCACGACGGCCAGATAGTCGAGCTCGCGTTGCCGCCCCAGTTCAGCGAACTGGGCCCAATCCCCATGCGGCAGCGGCCTGATATGGCTGGCTGGAATCATCTCTTTTATCGCCACAGGAATCGCACGGCCAAGGTCCCGTTGTAGACTTTCTCCGAGACGAGCCAGTGCCTCTTCTGGCAGATTCGGAGCCGCGCCTTGCTCTGCAGTATCTGACACCACGACAAGCCCTGCCCGTAGTGGCCGCTGATCGATCCTCGTGAACGCATCGTCGCCGGCCTGGTACACTGAGGAAACATACTCGCCAATCCGTGCAGGCGGAATGGTGGAGACACAAGACACCAAGAGTACTGCGCTGAGCATGAGGCTGAATTGATTCAGCAGATGGCGCATCCCCCACCTCCCGGCTGTGCAGGTTCGTCCGTCGCCTGACGCTTTAATGTTTTACGTTCGCTCCCCATCGTCGGATCTGTCAAGTCCAGCGGAGTCCTCCCCCTTGCAATCCTGTTTGTTGCTCAGCTACCGTATTTCATCTGGTTTCTGGTCTGGCGCCGCCACGGTTCACTACAACAAGGCTGGCTTCCTGTGCCCTTCCAAGACACCTCAGGCTCCATTCAATGGTCGATCATTATTTCAGCCCATAACGAAGCCGCTCGCATTCTTCCCTATCTTCGAAGCATCACCTCATACATGCAAGACCGAGGAGAGCTCTACGAGGTCCTCGTGGTTGACGACGGCAGCACCGATGCCACGGCTTCCGTTGTTGAGACCGCAGCTTCTTCAGCCCCAGAAATTCAGTTGCTCCGGACCCCACTGCGCCAAGGGAAAGGGGCCGCCGTACGACGAGGCATGCAAGCCGCTGTCGGACGGCTACAACTGCTTGCCGATGCGGAGGGGGCCACACCGATTCAAGAACTCGCCCGGCTCGAACAGGCCGTGGCGAGCGGAGCCGACCTGGCCATCGGATCGCGCGCACTCGCTTCTCGGTTGCCAGGTTATGGTTATACAGTCCAGGCCTGCTTCTATCGAACTATTTTGAGCAACCTGTTCAATTCAGTTTTGCAGTAAAGCGGCCTCAGAGGAATCACCGACACGCAATGCGGATTCAAGCTGTTCCGCCAAGCGGTGGCAGCAGACCTCTTTGAAGTCTCCTCAATCGACGGCTATGGCTTCGACCTCGAACTGCTCTATGTGGCGCAACAACGCGGATACCGCATCGCAGAAATTCCGGTGAATTGGTCCCATCAGCGCGGCTCAAAATTTCGCGGCCTCAGAGATGGGCTCGCCATGCTACGCGAATTGGCCATGATCCGACGGAATGCAGCCAAGGGCTACTACTCTTCTCCGTCACACCCGCAGAACTTTCATCCGGCCACAGTCAGCCCACTCAGGCTCCCTCCGCGATAAGAGAATGCGCACCTCCAGGCCTCACCCGAATGATGGCACGTAGAGATCGCGACGTTCCCGTCTTCATACTCGCAAGACGCCCCCGCGCCCTGTTGCATTCAGCCTGACATTTCGATACGGTGCCGGGCTTGGATTCCAGCAGCCAAACCAGTCACGGCGGACAGCTTCCCCCGGCCATGGTTATCGAACAACACTCAACAGGCTCACCTCAACAACTCACGATGCGATGGGCCGTCCTCTTGTGTCTCCTCATCACTGTGGGGGGGCTGTGGGGATGCGAAAAGCTGACTTCATCGTTTCGCCGAACCCCCTTACCGGACATGGGTCCGCGTCTGGCCAACTCCGTCAAGCTGACCTTCGACCCCTCCTTCACCAATCTCAAGATGCCGTATACCGATGGGTGCAATAGCCCGCACGAGCTTAACGTGGGGGAAGAAGTCGAATCCATCATGATTGACGCGGCTGCCCAAAATTTTACGGCCGTCACCGTCACCGGTGGAATTGCCGCACCGATCCAGCCTGACACGGAAATCCTGGTCACGCTCCAACGCTCGGTCCTCAAACTCTGGGCTGACAATGTCTATGACCGCGTGCCGGCGGACATGACCCTCGAGACGCTCTTAACCTTTAAGGATGCTGCGGGAAAAGACCTTGGGCACCAGACCGTCTCCATCGCACACAACCAACGCCTTATTCTGGAACCGACCCAACGCCGATGCGATTACGGCAACATCGGAGAATTTGTGCACGACGCCGGGATTGCCCTCTCGACGCAATTCATTCGGGCCGCCAGGACCCAGTTGGCAGCGACAGGCGGCCTCCCCCCTGCACCAGCCGCTGCATCGCCGACAAAACTCACTCCACCGATAGTGAGCCAGCCGACCCAAGCTCAAGGTACCCCATCGGCACTTTCGTTTAAGGCCACCGTGCTGGACGAAAACAGTAACTTGGTCTTTGAGGGAGGCGAACGCATTCGGGTACGCATCGACCTCGTAAACGGAGGAGAGCAGGAACTGCAGGGTGTCACTGCGACCTTGACGGGAACCGCCTCGCTGCTCGCCCAATTTCCGACCACCACGCTGGCGGTCGGACGGCTACAGCCGAGCCAATCCCGCTCGATCGAATTTGCAGCCACGCTTCCACAGGCTCTTCAACAACAGAAGGCCGAGATCCACGTGACGATTTCAGATTCAGGAACCCGCACTCAACCGCCGCCCCAAACCCTGGCCCTGTCGATCCAATCCACCGGCGTGAATGCCGACGACGTGGATCACATCCCTGCTGTAGCGACAGAATTTCGGCAGCCCCACACCTACTTGATCTCAATTGGGGTCGGATCCTACCGGGACCAGCAAGTCCCTTCCCGGAAGTTCGCCTCCGTGGATGCCGAGATGGTCTCGAACTACTTTCAGTCCCTCGGTGGCTTGCCTGCCTCCAATGTTCGGCTACTACAAGATTGGAAGGTCTTACGTCCTGATATTGACGAAGCCCTGCTGGATTGGTTGCCGCCTCACATGAACAAGGACGCAGTCGTCATCGTCTATTTCGCCGGCCTCGCCTCGGTCTCTTCCACGGGAGAGACGTTCCTCGTGCCGTACGATGGAACTGCCACGACCACCTCACACACATACCCGCTCAAGAATTTGGAGGCAGCGCTCTCTCGTTTAAAAGCGAAACAGACGGTGTTTCTGTTCGATGGGATTGTGTCGCGGATGGGACCAGAGAGCCGAACCAAGACCGCCCCCCCACAATGGAATCCCACGGGGAGTTCGACGCTCCATGTCATTGGAATCAGCGGCCTTGGACAGGGACTGGAGGACGACCAGCATCGGCATGGGCTGTTTACCTATTATCTGCTGCGGGCACTGCGCGGCGAGGCCGATACCAACCGGGATGGCGACGTGACACTCGGCGAAACGGTGACCTATCTCAGCCAGAAAGTGCGCTGGGCCTCCAAGACCCACATGAACCAGGAACAACGCCCGCTCGCTGTTCCGGCGATCCGCCCAACCGATCCATCCGCTGCCTTGATATTGACCAAGCTTGCTGCGATCCTGGGCACCGAAGCCCACTAACTAACAGGATGCTGAAAAAGTTAGCCAGCGGCGTTCTCGCTTCGTTCAGACCCTCAACGTACCGCAAGGGTACGCCTCAGGTCTTCACTCGCTGCGGCCTTGCTGGACGACCTTTTTGAGCATCCTGACAGAACCACGCGATCGGAAGACAAAAAAAGAGGGTGGAGGATTCAGTCCTCCACCCTCCTGAACTCACAGCTGCGACGAAACTATTCGGCTTTGCAGAAGCTCCGCTCGTAGTTGATGATCGTCCAGGCTTCTTGTTCGGTAATCGCGGCTGGGACCAAGGCGACCATGCCTGTGCCTGCACTACCGTTCTTGATCACCCAGAAAAGCTCGCCATCTTTCCGCTTCTTGTGGAACTTGCAGTTCGTGAAATTGCGGGGGCTCGGATTCAGAATCTTGCCGGCCTCGCCCTGGCCATCCCCATTCTTACCATGGCAATTGAAGCAAGTGCCCTTGCCCTCGAACAGCGCCTTTCCTTTGGCAATGTTCTCCGGGGTCGCATCAACCGGATTCTTGTTGGCCCTCGCGTCGCTCATCTGATCCACCGGAACGCGGGGCTTAAGCGGGTCACGCTCTTCGGCTCCAACCACCGAGACCGACAGCAGCATCAGCGCTGCGCTGATTCCCAAGAACTTAGAAAAATACCCCATCAGACGTCCTCCTTTGTGTTTAACCACCGCACATGAACTCGGCCTCTGGCCGCTGGCTCATGAGATCCATGTCAAAGCGACAAAACGCCGGCGAATATAACAATGGCCTTCCACTCATGTCAAGCAATCCAGCGTGCTATCGGACATTTTCCCTACTCTGCTACTCTTTCACGTTTTCGTTCCCGGCCTCATACTCACTTCCACTCCGCCGACTTTCGTTCAGTCCTACCAGATAAGTATCAAGGCTCGTGCCAGAATCTTCTTACGGTGAGACACGATATTCCGGCTAGTTAGGAGCATCTACAATCCCGGAAATCTCGGAGGCCTCAAGAGGGTGGCACCATTCCGCCTCAGTCCTTGCTGCGGCGCCCCATCCTTCGATCACTCGACACCGTGATCGTGGAGGGGATAGTCCCCGGGGCCACCTCAACCTGTCCCCTTTTCTTTTCCCACTCCGCATTCAAAAATCCTTGGCAGCCGTTCTCATGCTTTCCAGCAAGGCGGGATCCGCCTTTTTATAAGGCTCCCGATGTTCAGGAATGAAGTATCGAAAATTGGATCCCGGAAGGAGGTCGTACAGCTTCTGCATGAGATCAACTTCGGTGCTGGTGATGAGAAAGAATTTCTCGTTCTCCTTCCATGGAAAGGCTATGGCTCCTCCAAACACATGCGCATCGCGTGCCCATTCCCTAGAGTAATCGCGTCTCCGGAGCTGCAGTACAGTGACGTATTTTTCAAGCAATTCCTTCCCATCTGCTGCCTGAATACGAAGCTCGGATCGACCCTGTACGGATTTGAGTTCATTGTAGGGGCGGCTCATCACTCGATATTCCCGTGGGGACCGAACGAAATGCACATCTTCAAATGCAGAGAAACCGATTCCTAACGGGGGCCAGCTTTGCCCCCAACTAGTCCGATACCCTTCCTCGACCGTCTGTGGTTCTGGATCGTTGGGGAGGGGAAACGTCGAATTGTCGTCCTCTTCCGCTATGCCCATCTTGGTTTGGATCAAGCCACGAAGAGCCTCTCGCACAGTTGTGAAGTCTCTATTGACGAGAACGATCAGCGTATCGGCTGCATAACGTTTGTCTTCCTGCAGCAGGATCTTCTCTCGAAGCTTGCGTGGAATCGACCCTCCACCGTGCCAACGGTAGGCAAGCTCACTGCGATCCTTTGCGGGTGGATCAAAATACGGAAGCCCTGTGATGTCGACATTGAACACGCCTTCATAGTTTCGAACCGCGAGAGGCGAGAAGCCCAGATCGACCTGCTGAAAAGCGCTGCCCGATGATAGCCAGAGGGCGACGGTCCCTGTCTCAGTGCTGGAATACTTCAGGTCGCGCTTCGAGGATGTCGCATAGGCGATCACACCATCCTGTTCTGCCAAGAAAGCGTAGTGTTCACCTTCCGTCTTCGGATAGGGATCGGGAGCGGCTTGGGTCCATTCGTTTTCAGACCACTCGTACAAGCCTTGACCCTTCACCGTTATCAGCACCGCGTTCTTTTCCGTCGACGCAATCGCTTCGCAAGGTCCCGGCGGATCCATCTTTTCAATTCTCTTGGTCGTGATGCGCAGGATCTCCTTTTCTTTGGAACAAAGGTATCCAGACTGAGCTGGCGCGGGTACTTCGCCAACGTGGAAGACGGTGTGGCTGGGGTTCTCGATGAGGGTCCATTCCCCTTCCAATGCATAAGCAATATCTGCGGGATGGTCCGAAAAGGTTCTTTCCCAGGGGCGGGTACTGCTGGCAAGAAGTATGAGGCCGCTCTCAAGAGGAAGGGCACTGTGCAAAAAGTATGAACTCTCCTTCGATTTGAAGATTGGTTCCACACCCCATCGATTCGTTTCGGGTAGCCACTTCCAGGCACCACCAGCCCCTATGAGCCAGAAATCTTTCTTGTTACCAATGCCGTGGAATCCTGCATATCGGTCACCTCGGCCCAGATGACCGTTAAGGGATTTTGGAAATTTGTGGCGAAACCATCTGGTTCCGTCAAACCTCAGCGTATGGGCACCCTCGGGATCTATGAGCCACAGTGAGTGATGGGCCTTATCGGCCCATGGACCAATCAATCCACCGAAGTCCAGATTCCACCGATACACCCGTACAACGGCTCCCGACTGGATCTCGATCAGGCCGATGGTTGTCCGAACGAACAGGCGATTGTCTAGAAACGCCATTCCGGCGATGTGTATTGAGGGATGGGGGAGCGCTGCAATCAGCGTGGGTATGTCATCTTTTGTGAGGACCTGAGGAGTCTCCAGGGACGAAGTTTTTGCTGCCACGTCAGAAGCATTGGTTAACAGCGCAGTGCTCATTAGCAGCGCTGCGGCCAGAATGATCCGTAGCCTTACCCGCCGGTCTCTGATCATGAAAGGGCCAGAAGTGTTTGTACCAGGATTGATGTCAGGTTGAGGTGACCCCTTCATTCTCTTCATTCGGCTCTTCCTCAGGACCGGATCATGCTTAGATTGGAATAAACGTGATGGCACCAAGACGGGTGGCGAAGAAACCGTGTTGTTACCGAATGGACGGTGCTAGTAGGTTGCGGGAAAACTACGTTGGCACGCGAGAACTTCGAGGGTCCACACGTGTGACACAACAGCAGAACACTCCCGCAGGATGCTCAAAAAGGCCGTCCAGCAAGGCCGCAGGCGAGTCGAAACCGGAGGCGTACCCTCGGGGGTACGTTGAGGATTTCGATGAGCCGAGAACGACGCTGGTGGAATTTTTCAGCATCCTGCTAGAGACGGTTAGCGCTTGATGACAATATCGCGTGCGACTTTGCCGCTCTGGCCAAAGGGTTTTTGAGGTTTGCCATTAAGTTCGGCTTTGACGCCCCCAGCGTTGCCGAGCGTCAGGATAAACTGGTCTTGGCCTTTCCATCTGGCCTTTTCACCAGGCCGGAGCAAGGCCTCTTGGGGACTGCCGCCATCGACTTGAACGACGACCCAACTCAGCTCTGTCGCCTCAAGGTCCAGTGCCAACTGTTCGTCCGTTGCTCCAGACCCTTCGAGTGAAATCCCTCCCAGCGGTCCGTCGCTCCCCAGCGATGAAGGAACCGGAGCCGCCAGCTCCGGTCCAACCGAAGCTGCGGATGCTGGGCCGGTCACTGGCCCAGCATTATTTCCCACGCTCGCCTTGGCTGATACGGCAGGGGACTCGCTCGGTTTGGCCTTGGTGGCGGGTGGAGCCGCTTCGGCCTGCTGGCTTGGCGGCGCGTCCTGAGGTTCTGGAGTCGGTGGAACGATCCGCTTGGATGCGGAAGCTGGAGGGTCTGAGCTCGAACGACGGACCAGGAGCGACGACTGTTCCCGGCTTAAGAGGAAGATGAGCGTGAGAATCGCGATGCCAATCGCGATCGCGACGGCCTTCCGATTGGCTTGGCGCTTCCGCTCTTCTTCCGCCTGCCTGACTTTCAAACGTTCCCGCTCCACTTGCTTGTCGTAATAGGCGCCTGCCGATTGAACGAATCGGTGGATCGCATCGTCTTCATCGAGTCCGAGGGACCGAGCATAGGACCGGACGAAGCCTCGTGCGAATACTTGATCGGGCAACTTGGCGAAGTTCCCATCTTCCAACGCCTTCACAAAATCAGTTCGAATTCGCGTCTTGGATGCAACCTCGTCGATGGTGAGCCCCTTGGTTTCTCTCACCTGCCTGAAAAATTCGCCGATCGATTCCATAGGCGTCTCTCTACGGCTTGAGCCGTGTCAGTAGTTCCTTCGCGGCTGCGGCATACTCGCCGCTCTTATCGAGCGTCGTCACCTTGGTCAGCGTTTCCCTTGAGCGTCGCTCGAACCCTAGCTTATAATACACCCGCCCCAGCTCCAGGTGTAACAACGCCGGGGGGACGTTGGGTGGATTAACCACTAAGGCATCCTCAAACGCTTCCATCGCGCCCTGGTAATCACTCTCGTGAACCAGCGACCGACCGAGATGGAATCGGGCCAGGTCAGGCGTTGCATACAAGGGATTGGTCAGCGCCTGACGGAACGAAGCGATCGCTTCCGGCCACCGCTCCTGTTTCTCCAAGACCTGGCCCAAATAGGTGTACGCTTCAGAGTAGTTCTCATCGAGTTTTGTCGCGGTCCTCAATTCTTCCTCGGCTTGGGGCAATTTACCCTGCAGGGCCAGAATATGACCGAGCCCATATCGTGCTTCCTTGTTGCCAGGATTGAGCTGCACGGCCCTCTGGAACGACACAAAGGCCTTCTGCTGATCGTGATCCAGGCTCGCGATGCCTTCCTGGTAATACCCTTTGGACTTCTGTAACGACTCCTCCGATATGGCACAGCCAGGCAGCCATCCGATCAACAGGGCCAACACAAGCAACGGACGCGCGAATGGTCGAACCATCAAGCCGGCAAAGAGGTTCTGTATCACGAAATGTCCTCGAAATGGGTCAACTGCTTAAAGGCTCGAAATCGTTCCTGAACCTCTTTGTAGTCCAGGATTCGCAATCGGTCAAGGCTAAAGGCTTCTACGGTAAATGACGCCATGACGCTTCCGAAGATAATCGCTTGCTTGAACGCCTCAACCGAACGATTGCCAGTGGCCGCCAGATAGCCCAAGAAACCGCCGGCGAAAGTATCCCCCGCACCAGTTGGATCGCGCACATCTTCAAGCGGAAAGGCCGGAGCCCCAAACATCTGCTTCGCGTTAAACATCAGCACCCCATATTCCCCACGCTTGATGATGAGGTGCTTGGGCCCACGCGCGAGTACTTTTTGTGCGACCTTCACGAGATTCGTATCTTCACCGAGTGCCCGGGCCTCCCCATCGTTAATGATGAGAATATCGACCTGCTCCAAGACCCGCCACAACGCCTCACGCTTGGCGTTGATCCAAAAGTTCATCGTATCGCACGCGACTAAGGGTGGACGCGGAAGCTTCTGCAGCACATCCAACTGGAGCTCCGGATCGATATTGCCCAAGAACAATAAATCTGGAGATCGGTAGGCCTCGGGAATCTTTGGCCGAAAGGTTTCGAATACGTTGAGTTTCGTGTCGAGAGTGTGCGCTTCGTTGAGCTGGTGCGTATACTCCCCTTTCCACCGAAACGTCGCCCCGGGCCGCCGCTCCAACCCCGTCACATCGATGCCACGACTCTTGAGAAACGCGATGTGCTGCGAGGGGAAATCTTCCCCCACAACTGCGATGAGGTCGACGCTGGTAAAGTAACTAGCCGCAGTCGAAAAATAGGTGGCCGATCCTCCAAGGACCTCACTGACTTCTCCGAAAGGTGTTTTCACCGTATCGAGCGCGACCGA
>JANYBU010000372.1 GCA_025360665.1 Nitrospira sp. | reverse complement strand
CGTGGGGTTCTTCATGCGGCGACTCTGCGCCAGAACCTGCACCAGTTTCAAGCGGTGGGGAACGCCTGGAACGCCGCCTCAAACAAGGCGTTCACATAGGATCGGACCACAGAAGGACCCACTGTGATCCGCGAAGACCCTGTTTATTTGGTCTGTCTGGTTTGTTTGGTTGAATGAGACTAACCAGATGAACAAAACAGACCAGATCAACCCTCGCCCGTCCAGCCAGTCTCGCTCGACTATCCTGCAGGCGGGTTTTCTGTTAAACCTCAATCCCCCAGATTTGCTTCGCTGCCAATCCAATTGCATAGCTCACACTTACCGCCACAGTAATGATCGCGAGATTCAACAGGATGCGGCGTTTCACGTCCATGCCGGATAGAAACGACAAGACCGTCGAAACCAGAATCACCATGAGCCCGGCGGTCAAGACCGAGAACAGCGCATCTTTTGCGCCGACTAAGACCGGCAGCACCGGTACCAATGCGCCGATAATGTAGGCAGTTCCCACCACGAGGGCGGACCCCATGGGCGATTCCTCCATCGGGCTCATCTCGGATTCCTCGCCTAAGAACACTTTCTTGGCCAGTTCCGTCGTCTTCACTTCTTTCTCGCTGTTCAGGGCCAAGAACGAACCGGCGGCCATCGACAGGGCACCGGCCACGGCTGTGGTCGATGCGGCAATCAAGACCGTCGTAGCGCTGCCGAAGGCGCCGAAGAATCCGCTCACCGCACCGAGGATTTCCACCAAACCGTCGTTGAGTCCCAGGAAAATGTTCCGAATCCTTTCCGGGTTGATCTTTCGCTTGGTCAGTTCCGTGACGAGCACATCCTCGTGCTTGAATTCGTCCATCAAGATACCGCGTAACGCTTCCCCGAGGGGCTTGCCTTGATACTCGCGCCATAGCGCCAGATACTTGCGCACGCCATGGACTTCGATGGCTTCGAGCACCAAGTGAACGGCGGTCGAGCCGAAGATCCCGCAGACCAGCATCATGACGGAGAGTTTGATACGCCTGCCGAGATTCAACTCATTGAGCTTGAGATTGAAGAACTTCTGCCAGAAGGCCAGGTGGGAGGTTTCCACCCTGATCAGTTCATCGAGGGTGTGGTGCACATCCGGCTGCGTCACCGCGCGGAGCGCCTTGTAGAGCGATAGATCGAACAGCTCGTCGAGCACGAGCTGTCGTGCGAGCTTCGGATCATGGGTGGTGGAAGTTGAGACCATGTTGAAGACTAGGAGAGTCGGCACAACCCATCACCCTAGCCCGTTGTGGGCTGGTGAAAAGACTCACCTAAGACCTTCGGTCAGCCGATCAGGAAGTAGGTGCCAAAGCCGATGGCCGCGAGCAGGGCGACGCTCAGCATCACCTTTTCGTGCCCGCACATCCCCGCCTGTGCCCTTGCAGCCGCCAGAGAGCACATGATAGCCATGGTTGCCTCCTTTGGAGCAGATTGTGAAGCGTATCTCCAAGGATTACGTGATGCAAGATACAAACTGTGATTCGTGAGAGACGATAAATTCTGCCATTCTGTGAAAAAAAAGATACGCCGCTCACCAGGATTAGTCAACGGCGATCATGACAACCGCGCCGCAGCAGCCCAGTACGAGGTGAGTGGGGCTAGAAAGTCTACTGAATAATGGCCTGCTTCGTTTCATCGAGATGCTTCTGGAGATACGTCATGAAGGGTGTGCCGCCCGTTCCCACAGCAGTGGGGTTGCTCGCGTGGGCCTGATGCTGGCGGTGAATGTAGCTGTCGGCATAGCCGATGTGGATCTCGCGAAACTGAGCGAGGAGATCGACGCAGGTGCGGTAGGCGGCCCAGAGATCAGGACTGCTGAATTTCCGATCGCGAACATAGCCAGAGAGCAACGGACGGCCAAGATCGTCGGTGGCATTCTCCAACGCTTGCAGAAATGCACGGTGGCGCGGAGGCATGTAATCACGCATCTCTTGTAAATACAAGGTCAAGGGATCAGGGGCATGGGCGATGCCGAGTCCGGCGTCGAGACAGGGGACAATAGAGCTTTGCGCGCCGGTCTCGCCTCGAAACTGCTGCGGTTGCCCGGCATAGGATTCGACGCCCTCGTAGGCGAGCCCGTTCGGTAAGCTAGGGCTGTTCTTCCAGCCGTGGATGTAGGGCCGCACGCGGTTGTAGTACACATAGGGATCGCAGCGTTCTTTCATTCTTAGCAACGTGTTGCGCATCGCCGGTTGAGCCAACGCTAAGGATTTGAGCCCAAGCAAGACCTCGTCCTCCTTGTCCAGGGCCGTACCATTCATCGCTCGTAGGAGTCCGTCCAGTCCTGGTCCCGCTTCCCGCTCGATCTGGATGTGGACCACGACAAACCACTCTTCATCCAAACCGCCGAGAAAATTCTGCAGCAGCACAATGTTGTCGAGTTGAATCGGTTTGGCAGGATCGAGCCTTCGCCAATTGTCGAGG
>JANYBU010000368.1 GCA_025360665.1 Nitrospira sp. | reverse complement strand
CGATGGCCCACGCGTGTGGCACAACAGGAGAACACTCCCGCAGGCTGCTCAAAAAGTTCGTCCAGCAAGGCCGCAGCCGAGGAGAGCACCGGAGGCGTAGCTCTTCTCACCCGCCCACCCCAAGCTGCCAAGACAGCTTGTTCTCCGAGTGGGCTACGTTGAGGATGCTTTCGATCCGAGAACAAAGTTGGGGATCGTTTTCAGCCGTCCGCTAGACGAAAGGAGGGAGCGGCGCATACACCACCGCATGCCCAATCACCCGTTCCAGCCAGGGAGCCATCAGATCCTCGTTCAGCGGAGCTCGGTTCAGACGGGCCTCAATGTGAAAGCCCGTCTCGTTGCCGACGATCCCGATGATGGCGGAGGCATCCCCCCCATCCGGAAGCAGTTCCTGTGTTTGAAACTCACAGAGGGTGCTATAGAGGCGGCCATCGGGATCAATCGCAGATCGGATCTCCGGCAAATCGTCGAGCGGACAATGCACAGAACAGCGATAGACGGAGCGGACAGTGGGATCAATCGCTTGAAAGTCAACAAGCGCGTCATCTGAGAAGCCCGTCAGATAGGTTCGGACGCTGGCTGGTTCCGGTGCAGAGGTCGCGGCCAATTTACTGGCCGGCACCAGGAACTCGTAGGCGTCTGCCGTGTTGTATTCGAACTGACAAGGCCCGAAGGCGTCGGGCCAGGAGCAGAAGAAGGGCACGGAGGGATCGACCGGACGCAACATCAGCTGCTGCTTCTCCACCGATGTCTCAACAGGAAGCTCTAACAGCGTGATCGCTTCGAGAAACGCCGTGCGCCGTTCCTCCAGCCACTGCACCCGCTCGGCATCCCCGCGCGTCTCGCCGGGGGTGATGACCTCTTTTGTCTGGAGCCGTACGCGGATAAACGAATGGGCATGGCGAAATCCCAGCCAGAGCATGCTGCGGGGGTCGTGAAGCCGTAACGGATCGCGAATGCGCCAGGGATGGCTGATCGAGCAGTAGGTGCCTACATCCTGATAGCGCTGGTACACAGTGTGGTAGGCCCCGGCCAGAAGAAAAAAGTCGCCGCGCCAACCCTCTCGGACCTGGATCAGCGTCACATCTTCCGTAGACCACGCGTCCAGCTGGTCGAAATCCTCAGGAGACTCGACCGTCCACTCCTCGACATAACAAATGACGTCTCGCGCAGGCACCGCCGGCTTCAAACCCAACGCAGCCAGCCGTTCGCCCACGACGAGCACCTGACCGAAGGTCAACGGGGTCGTCGTTTCCCAACGACGTTCACGCACGGTGGGTCATTTCCTCCCCCGGCCCATCAACGCGCCGGTCGCAGAGCCTTCTGCTCGATCGTCGTATCGTCGAGGAACCGATCGATGCCGTCCTTCAGGGTCGCAGCCAGTAACTGTTGCACATCGTCCTCGCTAAACCAGACCACGGTATCGCGCTGTGCCCCCTCGACACCTCTGATCGTCACGCTCTGGTCGCCAAGGTTCCTTGCAGTGATCACCATTTTGCTGCTCGTGTTCACCACTGTCGAGAAGAGTCGGCTCTTGGCGTTGGCTGAAAAATCGAGCAACTGCCCGCTGATGACGATGTCGGCATCGTTCAGATTCGTCACGGCCCCGCTGGAAGCCACTCGCACCGTCCAAGCCCGATCCTTCCATCCGCGCGTTTTTAGACGATCTGCAAGGGCCTGGGCCATTACGTCTCCTGGCCGCTCCCCTGCCACGTTGAAGTAGCTCACCCCACCCCACAAATGAGTCCGCAGACCGAGCCGACTCTTTTCCAGTCGCCGATCCTCGAAGGTTTCGATGACGATCCTGACCGGTTCCGGCTCCAGGTATTGCGCCGCCGTTTGTTTCTGCTGAAGATCCAGATAGAACGTTTTCCCGATGCCCCCGCAGCCTGCTCCCATCAGCAGGCTGGCCACGAACACGATACCGATGCCCAGTCGTCCCATCGTCTGTTTCACGATTTCATCCTCCTTGCGATTGACCGCCCCACCGTTGAAGCGAGCCCAGTCTACCCAAGTTACTGATGAGAGACAAATGCCTGGGCGAACAGGATGCTGAAAAAGTCCGCCAGCACCGAAAAGGCCGAGGCTCAGGCTAAGGTTGAGGCAAAGACGAAGAATGTCAGGTCTTGGCTCAGCCTTGACCTCGACCTCAGCCTACCTCGCTAGTGGGTCACGATGGGAAGGATGGCCCGAAAGGTCTCGCGGCTAAATTCCGGCACTTGGCCCGACTGAATCCTTGGATCGGTGAACGGCAGGAAGCGGACGATCTTCAGAAAGGACCGTTCGGCCAACACGGCGGCAATCTGCGCCTTGCGATCGTGGGTAATCGGCAACGTGTACCCCTCGCCGCGTTTCCATTCCCACAATGTCGGCGCCAACGACAGTTCCAACCCCTGCCCGGCGAGCTGATGAAACCGGTCCACGATCCGTACCTTGTACTGCTTGATCCCCTCCCCCTCCAGCATCAAGGCGCACACGACGTGGTGCCCCCACCAGAAGAGCGTCCGAAAAGCAAAGGCGTTCGAGTCGTGAAAGTGTTTCGGAAAATCCAGATATTGGTAGGGAAAGAATTCGAGATGCTCCCCCTTCACAAAGTGACAGTTGGTGGGATCGAAATCCGGCGGGGCCACGAGCGTGGCTGACGCGACTTCCTCTTTCAACGCCGCATGCGTGGCCGCGAGCAAGTGGCGCACCTTGGCCATGATCTGCGCCTTGGCTTGAAAGAAGTGCTGATCGGCCATCAAGACCGCTTCTTCCTCTGTGAACTGGGATGGCATGGTCATCAATCGGCTGGACGACCGGCTCGAAGGGCGCCGGCTATTTCTGATGCGTTTCGAACTGGGAGACCGTCAGGTCGTACTGCGCCCGACATTCCGCACAGCGGACCCACACCGCATCTTGAAACACATCCATCTCCCGAACCGACAGGGCCGGAGCATGGGTGCCCATACAAGTCTTGAGCGCCACGAGCCCATCCAGCTGCGCAGGATCCGGTTCAGGCAAGGAGGAATCCCCCGTTGACACTTGCCTGGTGATCGCGCCGGTGGTCACCCGATGCACCATGCGGCAGGAACTACACGTCAGCACCACAATGCGCTCCGGCTCCACGCGCTTGACCGTCAGACAGAGCGGATGCACCGACCAACATTGTTGGAGAAAGGCGCCGCTGCGGATAATTTCTGCCATCGACCGTCCTCTCGCCGAAGCAGGCTGTTAGCCTGGTCTGTCTGGTTGATCTGGTTGATCTGGTTTATTTAGTTCATTGAGTTGGTCTGGTTCAACCAGATCAACAAGACAGACCAGATAAACCAGATAGACCATATGAACTAGATGGGCTACAGCGCCCAAAGGGCCAGCATCACCAACACGCCGAGCACATAGGGAAGCACACACGAATAGAGCACTGCCGCCCGCGCACGGCCCGGCGACTCGTTGCGCGACAGTTGCTCCTTGTAGACGAATTCATGGGAGAGGATCAGCACCGTGAGCATCAGCCCCAACGTTCGACTTGTCCGCGGCCAGGTGTAGGAACCGCTGATGATGAAGTTCGCCGTGAAATATCCACTGAAGAGGAGAATCAGCGGCGCCAGAACGAATCGGACTGTGTTGGGGAAAAAGGCATGCCAGCCCGGACGGGCTTCCACTGAACTTGATTGTGAGCTGGGATTCACGACCCGACGGCCACTGGAGCCGCGGCCTTTGATGAAGGAGAGGGGATGCCCCCTTGGGCGGCACGGCAGGTCTTGCACACCCGAGGGCGGGCTTTCAGGAACGCGACTTTGCCACTGGCCAGGCAACTGTAATGGACAAACTCCTCGCACAAGGCGCAGCGAGACCACCCGCCGGTGAAAAACGTCTTGTTACGGTAGAGCCCTTCCTTGCAGACTGTGCAGTTCCGGGGCTCAATCCCCAAGAGCATTGGCTCCCAAGTCCCGCCGCCTTTTCTAATACTCATGCCGTGAAGTATAGCGAAGGCGCAAGGCGAGAGGCAAGGGGCCAGAGGCACGGGATCGGCTGGTCAGCTGTAGTGTTGGCGCAGGCTCATGGACTGATCTAGTAAATATGCCAGTCGGAGCCACCGGCTTTGGGCTCACTCTTGGTTCGACAGCCAGCACCAACATCAACCAGAGTGAAGGCACTACCAGCACGCCAGCGAAAACGGACGGGAGCACAGGATTCAGTCAGAGTGGCTTCGAGAACCAACGCCTTTTTGTGAACGGGAATTTCATTGACGAACTGACGTTCGGGTCGGAGCAGATAGCAACCTTTATCAGTACCTCCACAGACCAATTCCTGGCTAATCGTGACACGTCGGCGTCCACCGACAGCCATACCATTGAGCCCCAATTGAATGCCGACTTGACCAAGCCAATCCAGCATGTAGCGGTCGGAGAGGTGACTGGGGAACAGAGTGTTGTATCCAAAATAGGTGACGATGGGGCCCTTAGATAACGGCTCCATCCTCGGCATACCTGACTTCGATATCGGCCTTGAGGCGACGACCCCAAGAAGCGATAGCACCAGTGCCGACTTGAATATCCTCGATCTTCAAGTAGGTACGTTTCTCTCGCTCGAGCCGAGATCAGAAGTCCTCAAGGTTGTCGAGAGTCAAGGGGGAGAGATTCTCCCTGTAGTCAACGTCAGATCCGGCTTGGGCCAGGGCGAGAATCGACAGAATCAGAATGCGTTTCAGCATAATCTCTTCTTAGGTAGCCTGGCCCTACCCCTGAGCCAAAGCCGGTCAAACGTTCTGACCTTTTCAGTACTCTCTCTTGGCGCACCTTCCCCCTCACCCTTCACGTTTCACGCCTCACGTTTCACGGTTCGTGGTTTGACAGCCCCCAGACCTTTTGTTACGCTCCGCGCCGATTCAGGGCCTGTTACGACAAGCGCGATTTATCCCCATGAACATCAAGGACTACCTCGAACAGAAGCGGGACGACGTGGATCGGTTCCTCGATTCCGTCATGCCCAGCGCCACAACAGCACCCGCCACACTCCACGAAAGCATCCGATACAGTCTCATGGCGGGAGGAAAGCGCGTCCGCCCGATCCTGGCCATTGCCGCGGCAGACGCGGTGGGACAGCCTGCGCCAGGACTGATGCCGATCGCCTGTTCGCTTGAACTGATCCACACCTACTCCTTGATTCACGACGACCTGCCCGCGATGGACAACGACGACTTCCGGCGCGGGAAGCCGACGAATCACAAGGTCTACGGTGACGCGATGGCAATCCTGGCCGGCGATGCATTGCTGACGATGGCGTTCGATCTCTGCAGCCGTCCTGATCTCATGAAAGGCTGCGACCCGGCGCGCCAAGTGCGGCTGATTCAAGAACTGGCCTACGGCTCAGGAAACGTGGGGATGGTGGGCGGTCAGGTATTCGATATCCAGGCTGAAAACAAGGACATCGATCTTCCGACGCTCCAGAATATCCACAAGCATAAAACCGGCATGTTGATTCGCGCAGCGGTGCGGATGGGCGCCATTGCCGCCGGCGCACAGGATCGCCAACTGGACGACCTCACGAGTTATGCCGAGGATGTCGGGCTGGCCTTTCAGATCGCGGACGATGTGCTCAACGTGACGGGGACGCGCGAGGAGCTGGGCAAGAATCCCAACACCGACGCGGAACGCGGAAAGAAAACCTACCCGACGTTCTATGGGGCCGAGGGAGCCAGAACATTGGCGGACGACTGCGTGGCCCGCGCGATCGCGCGCCTCTCCTCGTTCGGCCCGGCCGCCGACCCGCTCCGCGAACTGGCGCGCTACATCACGTCACGGAAGAACTGATCGTCGTTCGTGAAACGTATCTCGTGAAGCGCATGATTGCTCATCTCGACAACCACTCCCAATCCACACGTTTCACGCTTCACGTTTCACGCTTCACCTCTTCATCATGAAGGCTCTCGTCACTGGGGCTACCGGATTCGTCGGCGGCGCAGTGGCGCGCGCGCTGGTCAACAGCGGCATCGACGTCCGCGTCCTGGCTCGCGCCGGAGCCGACCTCCAGAATCTCCGGGGTCTTCCCGTCGAGCGGGTCGAGGGCGATCTGCGCGATCAGGCCTCGTTACGCAAAGCCCTCACCGGCTGCCAACAGCTCTACCATGTGGCAGCGCACTATGCGCTCTGGGCCAAAGATCCGGCGATCTTTTACGACGTCAACGTCACCGGCACGAAGAATCTGCTGGAAGCGGCCCGTGAAGTCGGCACCGAACGGATTGTCTACTGCAGCACGATCGGCGCGATCGGCCTTCCGCCCGGCGGAGGGCTCGGCACGGAAGAGACGCCCGTCTCGCTCGAACAGATGGCCGGCCACTACAAACGGTCGAAGTACCTGGCCGAGCAGGAAGTGCTGAAACTGGCGAAATCAGGATTGCCAGTGGTGATCGTGAACCCCAGCGCGCCGGTCGGCGCAGGCGACGTGAAACCGACCCCGACGGGGCAGGTCATCGTGGATTTCATGAAAGGCCGCATGCCGGCCTATATCGAAACCGGGATGAACATCGTAGACGTTGATGACGTGGCCGCCGGCCATCTGCTCGCGATGCAGAAGGGTCGGATCGGCGAGCGCTACATTCTGGGCCACAAGAACTTGATGCTGCGTGAGGTGTTTGAGATTTTGAGTCGCCTGACCGGCGTCAAAACGCCCTTGATCAAGCTCCCACGACTCGCGATTCTCCCCCTCGCCTACCTCAACCAATGGATCGCCAACCTCACCGGCCAGCCGCCGCGCATTCCACTCGAAGGCGTGAAGATGGCCAAGTATAAGATGCACTACGACTGCAGCAAGGCGATTCGTGAACTCGGCATCCCGCAGACGCCACCCGAAGTCGCGCTCGAAAAAGCCGTGAAATGGTTCCGGGATCACGGCTACGCATAGTCAGATGCTGAAAAAGGCCCCCAACTTCGTTCTCGGCTCGACAAGATCCTCAACATACCCCACTCGGAGACCAAGCTGTCTCGACAGCTTGGGGTGGGCGGGTGAGAACCTGGTACGCCTCCGGTCTTGTCAGCGCCTGCGGCCTTGCTCGGGAAAGGCGCGCAGTGGCGCGCTGGGGCGGGCGGGTGTGAAGGTGCCTTTTTGAGCATCTGTTAACTCTTCAAAATGGAACTCGTCCTTCTTTTATTCAAGACAGTCGCATTTCGCCCCTACGTCTTCGTCTTTCTAGCCGCGTTCCTGTTCGCCGCGATCACGCTGATCGGCTGGCCACGGACCTGGCGGTTCTGGCTGATTAGCTGGGCCACGGCCTTCGTCTGCGAATTTTCGTCCACGCGCAACGGCATTCCCTTCGGGTGGTACCACTACAATGGCTCGACCGTGGGACAGGAGCTCTACTTCTCCAACGTCCCGTTCATGGACTCGATCTCGTTCAGTTTTCTGCTTTACGCCGCCTACTGCGTCGCGCTCTGTCTCGTACTCCCAATCAGGCCGTCCCCTGCTTCCCCTCACCCAATGCTCAAACCGCTACATCTTGATGTGAATGCGCGAACGAGTTGGTCCGTATTCTTGCTGACTGCTTTCTTGTTTGCCTTCATCGATATGGTGATCGACCCGGTGGCACTCCGCGGCGACCGCTGGTTCTTGGGGAAGATTTACTACTATCCCGATCCGGGCATGCACTTCGGCGTGCCGCTCGCCAACTATGTCGGGTGGGCTGTCGTCGGGCTCATCTCCCTCGCCATCTATTTTCCGCTCGAGCGCCGACTCCCCGCACTCTCGCCGCCTCCGTCAGTCACGCCTCAACTTCTGTTAGGCGTCGGCCTCTACTATGGCGTCCTGGTCTTCAATCTCGGCGTGACGTTCTGGATCGGCGAATCGTTCATGGGGATGAGCGGGCTGCTGATGCATCTCCCCGTCCTCACCCTGTTGATTCTTCGCCTTGCGGGACCGCGGGGCATCTCTCCGTCGGGGTAACCCGGTGGCAATCAGACAAAAGACTTTGTATAGTGAATGACCGTAGACATGCGAACGAAACTGATCGTCTTTATCATCGTGGCGGGCCTCGGGATATTCGGCGTCTTCGGGTGGCTGGGTTATCAATTGTTCACGACCGGCTTT
>JANYBU010000416.1 GCA_025360665.1 Nitrospira sp. | reverse complement strand
GTGTCCCAGAGGCGTCGGTGTGTGTGCATCCGGCCATCATGCCAGATTTCCAGACCCCGTCACACGCAGCATTCACGCCCCTCTCCCCCTGAAGATGCCGTTTCTCGCGCTTTGTTTACCCACTCACCAAGGAGAAGAGCCGTTGTTTCTAGAGAGGGTCTTCCCCCGATGTATCGTTCGAAATTATCCAGTCCATTCCAGGGGTAAGGAAATCGTTCCAATTCAACTCCCTCCAGTGAAAGGGCCATGGACCGACTCAGGCCCGTGCTGATGACGGCACTCGTCGCCAGCTTAGCTTTCTCTCCATGGCATTAGCCAGCAGCATGGGGGCCGAGGTCCAGCGGCCCCTCTTGACCGTGGTCATCGGGGGATTGATTAGCTCGACGATATTAACGTTGCTGATCATCCCGGCGCTCTACAGCCGGATCATTGGTAACCGGCAGTTCCCACTCAAACCATAAGGACGCAGCGATGTCTATATTGTTATCGGTAGGACTCTATGTGTTTGCAGGGCTGTGCGAGATCGGAGGGGGGTATCTTGTGTGGCTTTGGCTCCGCGAGGGACGGCCACTTGGTTATGGGATTGCCGGAGCGGCTATTCTCATCCTCTATGGCATCATTCCGACATTTCAGACGGCCCACTTTGGTCGGGTGTATGCCGCGTATGGTGGTATGTTCATAGTGCTGTCGCTTCTCTGGGGATGGGCAATGGATGGCATGAGGCCGGATCGGTTCGACACCATAGGAGCCGCCCTATGCCTTGTGGGGATGGCGATGATCATGTTTGCGCCTCGCGGCTAGCCTCCAGTGGCATGAAAGGCCGAAGTGCGCTCACTTATCTGGGAGAGCGGTCGCGTTCTCGCACGCCGTCATGATTATCTCGAACAACTGATGGGACTCAGTCTATACGAGCAGCAGGCCGGCGGAGCGAACATTTTTCCAGGAAGCACTGCGCAGGAATGTGGCGAACTCTTGGGTCGTTCCTGGAAATGAGGTTTTCGTTTCCCGGAGCAGGGGGTAGGAACGCGATGGGTTGTTTCGAGGGGTAGATTTCCGAATCAGATCATCTAGCCACTGAGCCTGTTGGTTGGCGAGTGTGACGGCGTGATCGTTGGTATGCCCCGGCAGAATGAGTCGCGTTCTTCTTCCGACCGGTTCACAGACTGGTTGCCCACCGAGCCAGACGAACCGCCGTTCTACCTGTGGGTCATCTTCAACAATTCGCCCCTTGAGGAGACGCCGCACCCACGTGGGGGAGACGCGTGGCCTTGGCGCGGAATGGTCGAACCACTGGCGGACGTCGAGTGTGAGCCCGCTCCCTTCGAGGTAATTGAGCATCGACCGTCGTAGCCCTTCGCCGAGCCACTCCGGCGTCTTGCCGCATTGATCCTCATGTAGAAAGTCATTCTCCGCAAAGCCCTGAAACTCAGGCCCAAGGATGCGCAATCCATGGGCCGCCGGCTTGAGCCCGATTGGACTATGGGCCGTGGCGGTGAAGCGATGCCAGAAGGCGGATTGAATCAGATCTGCGGCGACCAATTGCCTTACTCTTTCCAACGAGTCCACCGTTTCCTGAACCGTTTCAGAGGGGCAACCGTACATGAGATAGGCATGGATGAGAATGCCTGCGTCTTTGAAGGCCGCTGCCACAAGCGCGGTTTGATCGACGGTAATCCCTTTCTTGATTTTCTCCAGCAGACGATCCGAGGCAGCTTCGAGTCCTGCCGTCACGGCGATGCAACCGGAGGCGGCCAAAAGGCGGCACAGGTTTGGCGAGAACGCTTCTTCAAAGCGGATATTGCCCCACCATGAAATGGTGATGCCCCGTTCCAGTAGCGCCAAGGCGAGGGATTTTAAGGCAGCGGGAGGCGCAGCCTCATCGACAAAGTGGAACCCTCGGCAGCCCGTCTCGGCGATCAGTTGCTCGATCTGTTGGATGAGCCGATCAGTCGGCGTCAGTTCATAGCGACTGATGTAGTTGAGCCCGACGTCGCAAAACGTACATTGCTTCCAGTAACAGCCGTGAGCGACCGTGAGTTTGTTCCAATGGCCTTCCGACCAGAGGCGATGCATCGGGTTCGTGCTGTCCAAGATCGTGAGGTAGCGATCCAAGGCGAGGCCGCTATAGGTAGGACAGCCGACCTCGTCCATGCCGAACTCTCGATCGGACGTCTCATTTGCGAAGACCACTCGATCCTTCTCTCGATAGAACGTCCGGCAGAGTCGTGTGCGCGGTCTAGTCCCTGCCAGATATTCGATCAGCGAAAGCAGCGGACGTTCCCCGTCGTCGAGCGTGACGTAATCGACGTAGTCGAACACGCGGGGATCTGACAGACGTCGAAGCTCCGTGTTGGCATATCCTCCGCCAAGGGCAATGGTGATGTCAGATCGTCGATTCTTGATCGAATGGGCAATACGAAACGCACCATAGAGGTTCCCAGGAAAGGGTACGGTGAGGGCGACGAGGGATGGATTGAGGCGATCGAGATGCTCCCACAAGGATTCGAGCATGAACTGGTCCGTCAGCGTCGGGAGCACGGCTACCGCTTCGATGATGGTCTCAAACGATGAGGCTGCCCGGGCGATATGTTCGGCGTAGCGGCTCAGGGCAAAATGGGGAGACACGGTGGCCTGAATCAGATCGGCCAAGTCTTCGAGATACAAGGTGGCGAACCGTGTAGCACGATCCTGCTCCGACAAGGCACGTATTGACGAAGCTCGTCCTCTATGGCCGGCGAACCGAGGACCTTGAGGAAGAAAGCCAGGACGGGCGAGGAGCAAAGCCAGGGAAGGATTGCGTCCCTGGAGGAATTCGATGACCGGTTCGATCGCGTTCAGATAGGCAGGCTCGACCGCGAGCATCTGCCTGGCTTCACCGGGCAATTCCTCTTCGCGTTTACGCACTTGTTCAAACACGGCCTGGAGCCCCGATTGGCTGAAGATCCGGAGCACCATCTCGATGCCGAGATCGGCTTGGGAGGCCTCAATCCCACGACCACGGAGAAATCCTGTCAGATAGGCGGTGGACGGGTAGGGGGTATTCAGCTGAGTGAGTGGGGGGATGAGGAGCAAGACGTGCTGGGTCGACATGGCCGTTGACATAACACAGGAGCGCTTTGCAACGCCAGATCACCCGCTACGCCGCCTGTTGTTCCTGCAAGGCTTCCATGGAGGAGTTGATGAAATACCCCGTCCACCGTGTAAGGTTGAGATAGTCAGACACCTCGTGAGACAACTCATTCCTTGTGATACTCCGCGCGATCGATCGGTTGGTGTCATGACTAAGATTGGCAATATTCGGGTTCTCCTGATCGACCGTTGGATCGTACATGATGACAAGTGGGTGCATACGGGCGTGCAGGTTGATGCTGATGACTAACCCGATGGATTTGTCGGTGAGTTCAACGACCGTCCCCGGCGGGTAGACGCTCAGGGTTTGAATGAGCGCAACGACGACTTCTTCGGAAAATGTCGATTTGCCGGTCAGATACAGTTTCGAGAGCGCCTCGGTCGGGGAAAGGTTCTGGCGAATATCCGGCGCATTGATGAGGCTCTCATATTCATCCACGGCCATGAGAATTCTGGAGAGCAGCGAAAGTTGATTTCCCTTCAATTGAGCCGGATAACCGGATCCATCGATCCGTTCATGGTGTTGCCGGATAATGTTCGTCACGGTATCCGGAAGCCCGGGAAATTGCGCGAGCTTGCTGAGCCCAAAATCGACATGCTGCTGAAACGCCTTCCGATTTTCGGCGGTCATGCTGCCCCCTCCATTGTGCAGGTGGGGGGGGAGCATTTGTTCGCCGATGTCGTGTAGGAGGCCGGCAATCCCCAACATTTTTGTTTGTTCATGGCTCAGGTCAAATTGCCGCCCTACCAGCATGGAAAGCACCGCGACGTTCATCGCATGGAGCACGCTAATATCGTCAAGATCCTGGGCGTTCAGCAGGCTCCCCATCGCGCTAGAGGTGGCATCGTCCAATACTAAATCTGTGAGGCTATTGATCATTTCCTTCGCAGTCGTGAGGCCCGCTTCGGATCCTTTCCTGATATCGTTAAGGGCCGTCGAACTCTGGGGGAGGGTCTGCTTGTACACCGCGTCGGCCTGCTGCAGACTTTCTTTGTATCTGGTGATTGCTTCATGGGGGGTGGCACTGTCGGAGGATGACTGGGCCTGTGCCGACTCGTTGGAAGGAGTTACCGTGTCGCCTTTTACCCTGTCAGAATCGTCCGCTGTTACCTGTTCAGCCCCCTCACTGTCGGACAAGGCAGGGTCGACTAACACCGAGGTTAGGTCCAGGCCGTGGATGATGGCCAATTCATTCTCAGACGTGATTTTGAACGTTTTGCTTGCAAAGGGATGCTTGAACCAGGAACAGTTCAGATCGACATACATCCCGACTTTGAGTTTGTCCGGTTTAGTCTGAAGCAAACGTGATTGTTGAGAGCTGGATACGGAAGACGATTGTTTCGCCATCGTGATTCTCTATCCCTGGGTGAACAGGCAAATATTATTCAATGCGATGAGATACTATCGGAAATTTTCTGAAAGTCTTGACTGGTGGGCGCCGCGCGGGAGGACTTTGTAGCAGCGGTTTTGCAAACAGGATTGGCGGTTGGACGACAGGGAGAAGCTCCGTGAGGCCAGCCTGCGATAAGAAACGCAGGCTGGCACTCGTGTTGAAAGGAGGGGGCGGTTACTTCTTCATATCCAGGATGGTCCCCAGCATATCGTCTGCGGTCCTCAGGGTGTGGAGATTCGCTTCAAACCCCCGCTGCGCGAGAATCTGGTTGACGGCTTCTTCCGCGAGATCGACGTTCGACAATTCCACCTGAGATGGACCATAACCCCTGTCGCTCAGGACTGTAGGACCGGCGGAGTCGTCCTTCCGAACGACAGGGAGCACGCCCCCCGTTTCCACCGAGACAAACTCCGTGTAAGATTTCTTGAATCCATCGGTATTGACGTTGGCCACATTATGCGCCGTGACCTCAACCTGTTTCGCATAGGCCGCGAGTCCGGAAAGGGCTGTGTGAATGGCGGATAGCATAGAGCACCTCCATTTGAGCCTGTTAGAGCCGTAGGTGAGTGCCGCGGGAGAGGGAAGAAATGAAGGGGGTAGCCGTCGTTGTCGCGCGATCGCAACCCTGATGTGTGGCGGCTAGGCTGACCCTGGAACATACTTCGTCCCTACTTAGGTCCCTTGGCTTTGCGTCCCACCCTCTCGGGTGGTTTGCCTTTTTCACCTTGGCGAGTATCTTCTCGACAGATCGTGAAGCACTCGTCTCTCGACTAGTAGAAGTATAGCACCAAGCAGCGTTGAGCATTCGTACAGAACAACACATAACAGACATGAGTGAGATGCAGTCAGCACATGCTCGCGATGGCCTTGTGGAGCCACGATTGCTGAGCAGGCTGCAAAAACCTACATAGGCATGTCAGACCTCGATGGTCGACACGTCCTGGACCAAAGGATACGACTCCACATCTGAGCATCTCTGCCGGTTCCATTACCGTGGGCTATGGCTTGGATGGGAAAAGAGTATTGGACTGAGGCGATGGTACTCCGATATTCTTAAGCAGACCAATATTTCCGGCAAGGAGTGTGTATGTCCAGGCTCAACGTCCTCTACAGCGATTTCAATTGTCCGTTTTGTTATGCGATGCACGAACGACTGCACGAGATGAGTCTGCTCGATCGCTGTGAATGGCAAGGTGTGCAGCATGCGCCACAATTACCTCGTCCAATGAAACCTTGGCAGGGTTCATTGGGCGCTGAACTGCGCCATGAGGTGACGTTCGTGCAGCGACTGGCACCAGGTCTGCCCATTGCGCTCCCTCCTGGTAAGCCCAATACGAGACCGGCGATCGAACAGGCGGTGGCACTCCTACGGCATGACCGATCACATGGGATGGAGTTTGTGCGTGAGACCTATCGGGCCTTCTGGTGTGAAGGCAGAGACATCTCTGATCCGGAGGTGCTCAGGCAACTGGTCGAGCAGATAGGAGTCTCGCCGGAGAGTATGGGTACGCTCAATGACGAGAGTCGCCAGGTGGCTCAAGAATGGGAAGTGGCCTGGCACGCAACAGGCCAGGCCGGGGTTCCCCTCATTGTCTCGCCGGAGGGTGGACTCCTCGTCGGCTGTGCACCCCCGGAAGATGTCCTGCGGTTTTTTGATCAAGGAGGAGACTGAAAGGTCGAGGCTGAGGCTAAGGTCGAGAATGACCGAGTTGGATCGTTCTCAACCTGAGCCTTGACCTTAACCTGTTCCTCAGGATGCCACGTCCAGATTCATCACGTAGCTCTGCAGCTCCCGTCGTTGCTCGTCCTCAGTGTTCTTCGAGGCCTCGATCTCCTTGCGTAGCTTATCCAGTTCAGTCTCCTGCTGGTCCAACTTCTTGACATAGCGATTGTAGAGATCGGAGTTCTGCTGGAGCCGCTGCATATTTTCCCTAATGCGAGCATGCTCCGCCGTGATCTCGGCGGTGCGTTGGTCTAGGCGCGTCCGCTGGGCGCGCGTGTCGTCCAGCTTGCTGCGCAATTGCACCACGCGTTGCAACGCCTCTTTTACTTTCGGGCTGACTTCCTTGGCCTGCTGATAATAGACGATCTGGTCGATGCCGCTGTCCATCAAGAGGATGGTTTCCTGAATGGGCAACGTTTCTTTCACGCGAAGCGTCGCGTTTTTCCCTGAATCGACTGAGACGCTGAATCGATACAGGTCGCGCGTCCGTTCTGTCGGTTCCTTCGGCTCGGCAAGCTTCCAATCGGCGCGATAGGGTTGCTCGATCAAAACCGTCTTGGCCTTCTGGTCGCGGTTCTTGATGAGATAGGTCCGGTCTTCGACCAACCGGCGCAAGATGAGCATCGTGCCCTTCTTGAGCGAGACCGTCACGAGTTCTTGCGTGCCACCTTCGAGTGTGGGTTTCACTTCGGTCTTGAGATCGAGGGCATAGCTGATCAGCCGGTCTTGCCCAGGAGGGAGATCCTCGATGCGCGCATCGCCCGCATAGGTCCCGCTGTCGAATAGCGTGATGGGGCCTTGCATCAAATGAAGGGCGGATGTGTTTTTCAGCCGATACCCGTTCAGTGGATGTTTCGCGTTGACGCGCTGATTGTAGAGCGACACCTTCTGCCCCTGGAGCGTTTGGCCGATGATGGGCAGCAGCGCGCTCGTGTGCTTGGCGAGGGTGACGGGCTGGTCGATCCGATACTCGAACAGCTCGCCCTTGTCTTCGGCCATCGCCATGGAGGCGACGCCCTCTTCCAGGCTGCCCACTTCCATATCGGTGGCCATGCCGGATTCTGCCGGAGCATTGGCCCGACCTCCGGCAAAACCTTGGGCCATCTTGCCGAGCAAGCGCTCTTTTTTCATCTCGCTACGGGCTGGAGGGGCAGAAGCCATTGGCTTGAGTTCATCCATGGCATCGCCGTATGTCTGGGGTTTGAGGTTGGTATAGAGCTCCGGATGGACAACTGGACGTGGGTTGTAGAGCGGTTGATACAGATCCATCGTGAAGGAAATGGGCCGTCCCGAGATGAGCGAGAGTGTCACGTTGCGCCAGTCCTGTGGGGTCTGATTCTCCACAATGGCCCAGCCTTGCAGATAGGGTAGTTTGTCCTCGTCCAAGACGAGGCGATAGGTGGTCTTCCAGACCGGGGTTTCCGTCAGGTAGGCGACACGGGCCTGGCGGCTGCCGGTGCCGTCGAAGGTAATCGAGACCGTCTTCTGCTGGGCATCGTGATTCGAGGCCAGGACAGCCAGCGCCTGGTGCAGCTCAGCGTTCAACGCGGGATTGGTTAATTTGATGCGCTGCACGTTCGCCAGCGAGAGCGAGCGGAACCCGTCTTCTGTCAGGAGCGTGACATATTCCTGCTCTACGATACGGTGCTGAGAGCCTTCGCCGATGGACTCCGTTTTCTTCTCTACGCCCAGCAACGTGCCGGCGATGGGATTGGGCGCGGTGACTTCGACCGGCTCCCCCCGGACTTGGGTCAGGATTTTCCCCAGGGTCGGATTGCCGTTCAGGTTGATGCCGAAGCTGCCGAGCGTCTTGGTAACGGGGTCGCGCGAGCCGTAGGTGACGGTCGAGACTCTGCCGCCACCGAAGTCCTGTACGACCAAGCTCTTTAGCATGTCGTTGATCTGGTTCGTGTGAAGGCGCAGGTCGAGTTGTGTATGGTTGTTCACCGTGCCGTCATGTTGAAAATATCCCACGCCGCTCGAATAGAGCACGATCTTCGAGAGGGGAAGCGTCATCCCGTCTTCAGCCATGACGGGCCAGGGGAACAGCAGACATGACGCGAGGATCAACCGCCTCACGAGGACGTGACCGGAGCGTATTGACAGTGCGTACATAGAGGCCTCCATCGTAAGGGTGTTGCACCAGGCTGGGACTGCCTTGGTGATATGACCTATCCTTGTCATGTCGTCAAGGGGCGGATCCTTTCAGCCACGGTGGCGAATTGTCCGAGCCGTTTGACTCATGGTACGGTTCACACCATCTGTCAGGGGAGGTTAGGGATGCCAAACTAGTCGGCTCTGGTCATCGATGAGATTCAGAGAGATTGTCGCACGATTGCCGTAGTGGGATTATCGTCGAATTCAGCACGGCCGTCGAATCGTGTGGCTGCCTATATGCAGGCACAAGGCTATCGCGTAATTCCCGTGTACCCGAACGAGACGAACGTCCTTGGTGAGCCGGTCTATCCATCGCTCGCCGCCGTGCCCGGCACAATCGATCTTGTGAATATCTTCAGGAGGTCGGAAGACGTTCTTCCTATCGTTGAAGAGGCGATTGTTCGTGGCGCCAAAGCGATTTGGATGCAAGAAGGCGTGGTAAACGAGGCCGCTGCCGCACGAGTGGCACAGGCAGACCTGCCTGTCGTGATGGATCGTTGCTGGCTCAAGGAACATGCGGCGCGATTATACCGTGACTGACAGCTCGCCAGCCTCGCTCGTCCCGCCTGTCCGCGCGGCGTTTTTCCCGCAGCCTGCTAGACGGGACAGACTTGTGACCCAACACAGTTGTTTTTCTGAGGCGCGAGGCTTTATAGTTCCCGCCCATTAGACTAGCCCGCATTATTCATGACGGTTCGTCATGAAATCGCGCTGTCGCCAAGCGAGACAGGCGCGCGGAGCCTGGAGGAAGGGAGACATCCTTAAACAGGATGTTGACCGACCGAGCGGCGAGCCCGCCTGGACGCAGTGGCGAATCCGCGGCGCTCGTGAATAATGCGGGCTACGTGAGGACAGGGTGTCATGGTTCTTTCAGCAGAATAAGGAGACTGTTCATGAGGAGGATGCTTGTGCTGGTCGCGTTGCTCGGGCTCGCTACGCACCCTACGATGGCCGCGGAACCCGTTGATATGGTGCTGGTGCCGGCGGGGGAGTTCACGATGGGGAGTCCGGCGGGAGATGCAGACGAACAACCGGCGCACCGGGTTTATGTGGATGCCTTTTCCATGGATAAGTTCGAAGTGACGGTGGGGCAGTATGCGGTCTTTCTGCAGGAGACAGGGGGCGATCGGCCGTCGGACTGGAAGACGATGAACCAAGCCACTCACCAGAAGCGCCCGGTCGTGAATGTGGATTGGGCGGATGCGAACAGGTACTGCAAATGGGCCGGCAAGCGCCTGCCGACGGAGGCGGAGTGGGAGAAGGCGGCGCGGGGGACGGATGGCCGCCTCTATCCCTGGGGTAACGATCCCCCAACGCCGCTTCGCGCGAACTATGGGAAAAAAGAGTGGAACAACCATGGGGCGTTGGTGCCGGTGGGGACGTTGGAAGCTGGCAAGAGTCCCTATGGCATCTATGACATGGCCGGGAATGTCTGGGAATGGGTCAGCGATTGGTATGACGAGAACTATTACAAGAACAGTCCGTCGCAGAACCCGACCGGACCGTCATCGGGCGGGTTCAAAGTGGTCCGTGGCGGCTCCTGGGACAGCGATCCGCGGAGCCTGCGAGTCGCGGATCGGCACTTTGATCCGCCGTCGTTTCGGAGCTTATACATCCCCGGGTTCCGGTGCGCGAAGTCTCCGTAGTCCCTGGCTCTTGGATCCTTAGCCTGCATGATTCATGACGGATCGTGGAGACACCGCGCAGAACGCGTTCATCATGAAGCGTATCTCATAGGGCGGTTGACGATTGATCCGTTGCACCATTGACTGAAGAATTGACTATTTGTGCATTGAATCATTGTTTCCTTGGAAGGCTCCGCAAATCGTCAATGACCCAATGAGTACATCGTCAATTCCTCGGACAATCAATCAATTCATGCACCGGCTGATGCTTCACTCGTGAGAGCAGCAGATCGGCGATTGCAGCAGAAGCACTCGTGAATCATGCGGGTTAGGGCCAAAAGCTTGATCCTCTGTTGCCGCTTGGTTCACGGATGCAAACGGAGAAGTGAGCTTCCCTCTGTTTTCCGTCTTCCATCGGGCGGTTTTCATGCTACCAGGTTTTCCTCGTGTTGAGCCAGGCGCCACTCATCCAGGAACTGCATCGGTGACTGGTAGCCCAGCGTCGAGTGCCGTCGCGTCCGGTTGT
>JANYBU010000363.1 GCA_025360665.1 Nitrospira sp. | reverse complement strand
GGATTGGCGATCAAGTCGACATAGCGCTGCCGGTAGCGGGTTTCCACATCCGTCAACCCGTGCCACTTTTCTGGAAGCGGTCTGAGGGCTTTGCTCAAGAAGGTCAGCTGGGTGACCTCGACGGTGAATTCATTGGTCTTCGTGCGAAAGAGTGTGCCGGTCACGCCGATCCAATCACCCAGATCAAGCTGTTCGGTGACGAGATAGGCCTGCTCTGAGAGATGATCTTTTTTGAGATAGACTTGAAGCCGGTCGGATCCGTCTTGCAGCACCGCGAAGCCAGCCTTTCCGAATCGCCGCAGAGCGACGATGCGTCCTGCAAAGGTGCAGGAAATCTTCTCTTCCTCTAGGACCTCTTTGGCCTTCTCGGCATGGAGTTTGATCAGTTGGCCTGCGCGATCTTTTACTTCGAATCGCGTGCCATAGGGTGCCACGCCCGCCTCACGCAGGGTGTCGAGTTTCTTGATGCGCTGCTGCTGCTGTTCGTTCAGTTCGTCCATGAATGTGCGCCTCTACCGACCTTCTTTCCCCGGTCAGCTATCGAATTCGTCCGTTCCCGATTGTTGATAGCTGAGAGCAGTTTTCCCAAGTTGCTTCATCTTCAGATAGGCCTCGATGAACCCGTCCAGATCACCGTCCATGACGGCAGCTACCTGGCCCACCTCATAGCCGGTCCGATGGTCTTTCACCATTTGATAGGGCTGGAACACGTAGGAGCGTATTTGACTGCCCCAGGCAATATCTTTCTTCTCGCCGACGATGGCGTTGAACTCCGCTTCTTTCTTTTTCAGTTCCAGTTCATAGAGTCGGGCCTTTAAGACTTTCATCGCGCCATTGCGATTCTGGAGCTGGGACCGTTCGTTCTGACATTGCACCACGATCCCGGTCGGCAAGTGGGTCATGCGGATAGCCGTCTCGACCTTATTCACATTCTGGCCGCCAGCGCCTCCAGCCCGAAAGGTATCGATCCGGAGGTCTTTGTCTTCGATCACGAGGTCGATCTCGTCATCCACCTCGGGATAGACGAACACTGATGCAAAGGAGGTATGCCGCCGCTTGTTCGCATCGAAGGGTGAAATGCGCACCAGTCGGTGTACGCCCGCCTCGGCCTTGAGATAGCCATAGGCATAGGCCCCCGTTACTGAAAGCGTCACACTCTTCACGCCTGCTTCTTCTCCAGGGAGGAGGTCCAACGTTTCGACCTTGAATTTCTTGCTCTCGGCCCAACGGACATACATGCGGAGCAGCATCTGCGCCCAGTCCTGCGATTCCGTCCCGCCGGCGCCTGGATGGATCGCCATAATCGCATTGTTGGGGTCCAGTTCGCCCGACAGCAGAAGTTCAAGCCGTAGGGCTGCGAGCTTCGGCTCAAATTGATCCAGCTCGGACGTCAACTCCTTCGCGAGTCCGGCGTCGCCGCTTTCTTCTGCCAGCTCAAGTAACGCGCCAAGATCGTTCATCTTCCCATCGATATCACGCCACTGCTGTAGTTCGCGCTCAATCGTGGACTTCTTCCGGCTGATCTTGGCGGCCTTCTGTGCGTGGGTCCAAAAGTCAGGCTGCGAGGTCTGCTCTTCCAGATGTGCTAACTCGGTCGTCATGCGAGCGAAGTCAAAGATGCCCCCGTAGTTCCGATACCGATTGATCAGCGGCCCGAACGCGAATCCGTATCTCATCCAACATGGGAGCGATCCTTTCACATTAAATCGGTGTGGCAGCCACTGCGTCGGGTTCAGATCCCTTGGTGCGGAAATAGCTGAACAGCCACAAAAGCGCGCAAATTATAACACAGCCATAGGCAAACACATCGCCGTATCGGCTGTAAAACGTCTGCGGGCGCCAGACCTGCATCGTGGTCTGCACGGCCTGCTCCGTGAAGATCGGCGTCGCTTCGACGATACGTCCGAACGGATCGATGAAGCCGGAAATGCCTGTGTTCGCCGCGCGGGCAAAGGCCAAATGATTCTCAACCGAACGAAACACCACCATCGCAAAATGTTGCGAAGGCGCCGACGAGCGACCAAACCAGGCATCGTTCGTCACGGTCACCAAGAACTCCGCCCCATTTGTGGCGAATTGCCGCACCAGATTCGGGAAGATCACTTCGTAGCAGATCGCCACACCGAATTTAACCGGTCCCGGCGTCGTCTCCGCCATGCCTGCAGGCGCAGACCGGGGCTTCGGCGTCATGGTCATTATAGTTGGACCAGGCCCCGCTTCGAAATCCCCGATCCCCTCTACCAATTTGTCGAGGAAAAACAGGAGTGAAGATTTGAACGGAATATATTCTCCGAAAGGGACCAGATGATGTTTGTCGTAACGCCCCAGCAGCTGGCCGTCGGGGGAGAGGAGGTACGCACTGTTCAACAGATACGGCCGCCGATCCGGATAGAAACGCAAGGCGGGGCTTCCAAACAAGATCGGCGCCTGGGCTCGATGTGCCAGCGCGATGAGTTGCAGCTGATAGACCGGCTCACGCTCAAAGACGAAGGGTGTCGCCGCCTCCGGCCAGATTACCAAATCTGTAGCACTTCCGAGTCGTCCAGTCAGCCGGTCAAAACGCGCGAGGGTCTCTTCTCGATAGGCATTATCCCACTTCACCGCCTGATCGACGTTCGGCTGCACCACTCCCACGCTGATGGACGAGCGGGGAATATCAGAAAAAGGCGCTCCAGATAACGCCCCAAGACCATATTCCCACGAAAGTGTCACCAGCAATACTGCCACCGCCACGAGTTCCCAGGGGAGTTTTGCCGGACGGAACCCCCGGAGCAGCGGCATCAGCCAGGACAGCAATTCAGCCAGCGCCACATTCACCAGCACAATGAGGAACGAGACTCCATAGACCCCCATGTGATCCGCAATCTGAATCACCTCAATCTGACGATATTGAGAGTAGCCGAGGAGACCCCAGGGTAATCCGCTCAGAACATACGTCCGGATCAGTTCGAGGCTGACCCACAAGCACGGAGCCGCAAAAAGACCATAGCGAGGAATCAGGGTCTGAAACCAGACGGCCCCGGCAGAATAGAGGCCGACATAGAGGCCGAGATAAGCTGTGAGCAGCAACATGAGGCCGTAGCTGATCACCAGCGGGACCTTGCCGTAGGTGTTCATGGCGGTTACCACCCAGGCCATCATGCCGGTAAAGGCAATCGTGCCGGATAGCCAGCCGATCCAAAACGCCTGCGTCTTGCTCCTGCCGTCCAATGCCCAATGCAACGGCACGAGGGCAATCCAGGCCAATAGTCCGAGATCAGATTTTGGGAAACTCAGCGGGACGAAAAGCCCGCTCGCGCCGGCAAGGACAAGTGAGCGCGCGAGGGAATGGGTCATGAGTCGCACCTTAGCGAAAGCCGGAGATGGATGCAACTTTCTGTTCGGTTCGACAAGGATCTGCTCTCTCGAACGCCATCACGGGCGAGGAGGGAGATTTGGGGTTGACGGACACCCGTTGAGCACCTATAAGTACGAGTGACAATCTGGCATCAGTACTCGCCTGAAGAGATGGAGCAGACCAAGGTGATAGAGCCAGACTATCTTGACCCTGACGAAGTAGCGCGACCAATGATCACGACAAATTAGGAGGGTATGCCATGGATCGAAGAGTTGTCAGCCTGTGTCTGAGTCTGAGCCTCATGCTTTTCTTTGCGGGCTGCGCTGGTAAGAACGTCTCTTCCTCGTCCGGGGATCAGTCCGGTCAGGCCAAGACCGAGGCGATCCAGCCGGACGCGATCAAGACTGTACCGATGGAACGCTCGTTCGATCGGCCGTCTGGCAATGTGCCAACAGACGTCTCACCGAGCACGTCGGCAGGCTCTCTCGCCGGCACCGCGTCAGGCGGCAACGCTCTGGGTGACGCCTTCTTCGATTTCGACCGGTTCCAGATCAGGAAGGATGCCATGCCGGTGTTGGACGCCAATGCCGAATGGCTTCGCGCCAATGGGAGCAAGACCGTGCTGATCGAAGGCCATTGCGATGAGCGCGGCACCTTAGCCTACAACCTTGTCCTGGGCGAGAAGAGGGCGCGCGCCGCCAAGAAGTATCTCCAGGATCTGGGCGTCCCGGTCTCGCAGCTTCAGATCACGAGCTACGGAGAAACAAGGCCCTTCTGCAAGCAGCAGAATGAAGACTGTTATCAACAGAATCGTCGTGCGCATTTCGTGACAAAATAATATAGGAGTCTCAACCGGGGACCTCGCCATACGTCTCAGACCATCTCATCACGAAGGAGGAATATGTGAGGCACTATCAATTTCTCGGTATCGGGCTTCTCGGAATCTTCTTGGCTGCTGGCTGTGCGGGTAAGGGCGAGCGTATCGATCTGAAGGTCCCCATAGCGAGCGGGGCCGATGAGAAGGTCGTCGCGATGAGTTCAGCAACCGTCTCGATTCAGCCTTTTGAAGACAATCGCACCGACCGATCGCACCTCGGTACCAGACTTCACCTATGGGGCGGGGAGAGTCACTTCAGCCTCCCCAGCGGCACCCTCGGTGACGCTACGGCACAAGCCTTCGCTGACTATCTCAAGGGGAAAGGCTGGAACGCGACCGTCGCCAAAGGCAACGAAGCAATCGGAGCAGACTTGACCGTTACCGGCAAACTTGTCGATGTCGGCGTTGATGCCAAGAGCGGTATCGGGCAGACCACGCTCAACGCCAAAAGTCGGATGGTCGTTCAAGTGAAGAATCACGCTGACGGCAGTCAAGTCCGTGATACCCTCACCAGTACCGGGACCAACCAGGTCTTCTGGTTCGACCCAGAGGATGCTCAGCAGTTGCTCAACGAACTGTACAATAAGAATTTCGAGAAGTTCGTGACGGACACCAAACTCGACGGCAAGGTCCTCACGCTCCGGTAACGGGATTCTCCATCCTTACGTGGGGGACCCTGCGATGCAGGGGGGCCAGGCTCTCAGCTTCGCCCCTGAACCGTACGCGAAACAGAAATCCTACGAGTAACATGGAACGACGACAACATCGGCGGGTGTCGGCACAGGTGCAGGGATTCCTGTTGGTAAACTCGCACGAGATCGAAGCGGTCACCCTCGATCTATCAGTCGGTGGCGCCAAGTTCGAATGTGAACTCGAAGTCTACCCGGGCAAGGTGATCCGTGTGCGACTGATCATTCCCGGCGCAGAAAAACCGGTCTCGATCGAAGACGCGCGCGTGCAGTGGGTCGGTGATGACACATTCGGGGTCTCATTTCAGAGCATCCGACCAGCCGAACTCGATGAACTCGAGCAGCTCATCGACGAATACGACGAGGCCGAAGGCAGCGGTCACGCATAACGGGATGGCCCGCGAGACTGGCGGGAAAGGCGAGACACCCGCAAATAGAGCTTGCCTGTCGTGCGCTTGAAATACTGACGGACTTTTTAGCATCCTGCAATGCGCCAATGCTTGACTGCCCCGCATCTGAGGAATATCGTATCCCTGTGGGGGGAGCTTAACGCCCCGAGGGAATATGGTTCATCAGGGGATCGAGTGTTGGGATGGTGTGCAAGCCCAGCTTGACTGGGAAGCCTGAAGTCCCGCCGAGATCTCCGCCGTACCTATGCTGTCCTCGGTAGGTGCGCGCTCCTCCCACCCTAATCTCTTCCGCGTTCCGGTCGGCGGGTTACCTATCTCACCACCGCGCTATGGACTGCGCACTCCGCACGCTGCAGTAAAGAGTGCACGGTGCTATTTCACTCACAGGAAATAGCAGTGAGGGTTCGCTGTTCCAAACAGTCTGTGTGCAATGCCCCTCGATTTCGTCGCATAATTTTATTGGGTCTTCTCCTTCCCGAGTGGGTGATTTCGGCCTGATTTCATATCGGGTCGAGCATGCAGGTGAGGACTTTGAGGCGCAGGTACTCCTCGTCACGTAGGCCGTAGCTGCGCCGCTGCATGACGCGGATCTTGTTG
>JANYBU010000400.1 GCA_025360665.1 Nitrospira sp. | reverse complement strand
CCAGTCGGACACCATCGAACCGGACATGCTGTCGTTGGATGCCATGGGCCGCACCTCGCCGGGCGAACGCCTCCCCTATCTCTCACTCCCGTACCATGAGTCGATGGAACAACATAGCCGCTACATCATCGAGCGAGCCATCGAGGAAGCGGAGGGCAATCAGACAAAAGCGGCAGACCATCTCAAGCTCCAACGCACGTACCTGGCCCGCTTGATTAAGCAACAGAAGGCGAAAGAGGAGCCAGAATAGGGCTACGGCAGGCGGCGGGAAAACTAATGTGGCACGCGAGACGGGAGAGAGTTCGAGGTCCGAAGTTCGAGGTTTTCGGAACTTCGAACCACGAACGTCGAACTTCGAATCGCGCCTTTCTCGCATATCTCGCGCATCACGCTCCATGGACGCTGACGGACTTTTTCAGCATCCTGCTAAGCAGGTAGTTGTCTTGTCGCCAGGGTGATACGACCGGCTGATGCATCCTGTTCGGCTTGCGCATAGCGCTCCGGCGTCCCGATGTCCGACCAGTACCCCTCACAGTCATACCCGAGCACCGTCTCCCCCCGCTGAATCGCCGCCACATAGGGGTCGATGATGGTTGAGGCCACGCCCTTCGGCACATCTCGCAGGAGCCGCGGATGGAGCACATGAATCCCGGCAAACATGCGCGGCTGGGTCGGCACCTGATCTGTGCGTCCGCGCCCGGTGATCCGCACGATGCGGTTGTCCGAATCCATTTCCACGAGACCCCACCGCGCAGCCTCAGGATCTTTGCGCAGGACTAACGTCGCCACGGCATCGCGCTGCTGGTGAAACGCACACAACGCACCGAGATCGAGGTCCACGAGCGTATCGCCGTTGAGCACCAACACCGACTCACCGGAAAAATACGGCTCCGCCTGCTTGAGGCCGCCCCCCGTGCCCAAGATTGTCGGCTCGCGCGAATAGATGATCCGCAGCCCGTACCGCGAGCCGTTGCCGACCGCCTGCTCGATCATCGGTCCGAGGTGATGCAGATTGATCACGACATCGTGGAACCCATACTGCTTCAGAAGCAAGAGATTCCAGACGATCAGCGGCGTGCCCGCAATGGGGAGGAGCGGCTTCGGAATCGTGTTCGTGAGCGGCCTCAGGCGAGTGCCCAAGCCCGCTGCGAGAATCATGGCTTTCATGGAGCCTCGTGAGGCGTAAGGGGTAAGGGGTGAGGGGTTTCAACTCCCCATCGCCTGACGCCTAACGTCTCACGCCTCACGGCATTCATTGCAGCTCCGGCACGTAGGGAGTGAGATGCTTCCGGAGCATGTCCAGCTCGGGATACTTCTGGAGATTGCATTTGACATAGTTCAAGACACGAGGAATGTCGGCGAGGAACTTGGGATTGCCTTTGACGCGATCGATGTAGACGAATCGCCCCGCCGCTTTGAGATTACGCTGGATACTCGTGAAGTCGAACAGGCGGCGGAAGGCCTCTCGGTTGCTCCACACCTGCCGATGCGTCGCTAACCCATCGAGATAGCGGTCGATCAAGCGGTCGATCAGCGCCTCGTCGAGTTCGATGTAGGCGTCGCGCAGCAGCGAGGCCAGATCGTACGTCACCGGCCCCATCAAAGCGTCTTGAAAGTCGATAACCCCCAGCCGTTCGCCATCGACCATCAAATTGCGCGAGTGATAGTCCCTGTGGACAAAGACCCGCGGTTGTCCCGCCAACAATTCGGCGATTTTCTCGAATTCGCCCCGTATGGGCAGGTGATCGTCGGCGCACATCGGTTTCCCCTGCCTCGCCACGATCCCATACTCCAGAAAATGGTCGAACTCCCACATGAGGAGCGGCACATCGAAACTCCGGTGGAACGCGAGACAGTTCGGATCGGCTGGTGAGGTGGCCTTCGATTGCATCTGCACGAGGGCATCGACGGCCTGCGTATAGCGCGCTTCCAGGTCTGCCGCACTCGCCTCACGACAGGCTTCCGACAGGGTGAGGTCCCCGAAATCTTCAAGATAGAGCAGCCCCGCCGCCTGATCATAGTGATAGAGGCGTGGAACGGATACCCCGGCTTTGGATAAATGGGAGAGGATGTTCAGAAACGGTAATTCGGTGACCTGATGAGCCGCCCCACTGACGGCTTCTTCCGATTGCTTGAAGGCCTCCGGCTCGGCCAACTGCATGAGAATCACCGAACGAGCAGCGGCCCCGGTCAACTCGATGCGAAAATACCGGCGGTTGGACGCATCGCCGGCTAAGGGCGTGAGTGACTTGAATTGTCCCTTAAAGGGAAGCTGAGCCTCGACCGTGGCAGCCACGAGGGTGCGATCCGGCAAGGCCAGTGGTTGTTTCGGCGCGGCAGGATCAACAGTAGCCATAGGCCGCGCATTATACTGATGCGGCCAAACCTTGTCACGAAGAGGAATAAGATGGGCAGCCTGGTCGTCCTCCTGCTCGCGCAACGCGCGGCCTCAGAAGGGGATGGCGAGGCAACTGGTATGGTCTCTGTGCTCGCAGAGCCCCCACGATGAAACGGTGGTCGCTCGATGCGCGCAGTGGAGACCACACCAGCCGCCTCGCTGGATTGGGGTGCGGGTGAAGAGTTGAGTTCAAGCCTCGTTGGACGCGCGCAGTGGGAAACCACCAGGCCCGCCCCGTTTGGCCCGTCTCGCTCGTCCCGCACGTCTTGCCTGTCTCGCGTCACCATCCTTGGACGCGCGCACTTGAGGATCAACCAGACAGACCAGACCAACCAGATAGACCAGATGAACCAGCCTCGCGTCAAAGAAACTATGCGCGCAGTAAAGGGCAGTCTCGGCCACTCCCTTCACTCTCTTCGCCCACCCTTCTCACCCACACGCAAAACATAGAGCGCCCCGGTTTCTATCCTCGAATCTTACGTTTTTAGGGGACCAGTGCTGCTAGGATGGTGCCGGACGCTTGATTAGCCAGCGATATCGATCACAGGGAGCTTGTCTTGAATACAACGAGACTCATGGCCGCATTTATCGTGATGGCTCTGATCGGAGCCCCTGCCGTATCCTTTGCGAGGGCGAGAGGCGGAGCTGGCGGAGGCTATTCCAGCGGTTCATGGAACAGTGGCGTGCCAGGGGGCATCGGCAGCCGTGGATCACGCACCTATGACCAGAATGGTGCAAATCCGATTCAACAGTCGACCGCACCGCAACCAGCCCCAACAGCTCGACCAGCGCCTGCCAGGCAGCCCTCGTTTCTGCAACGTCCCCTATTGGCTGGTCTCGCAGTTGGAGTCGCCGGATCATGGATCGGCTCTATGCTCTTCGGGGCGACGGACAGCAGCGCGCAGACCAATGATGCCAGTGAGCCTGCCGGCGTGCCCGACACCACCGCCGAGGATTCCGACTCCGCCTGGATACTCCTCCTCCTGCTGCTGCTGGGAGCCGGGACGATTTTTTATTTCCTGAAAGTACAACGACCATCCCTTCCTGATTTTTCCGGGATCACAGGCCGCGACCCGTCCAGTGACAATCTGCCGACAAGACGGTCCGCCACAACCAGACAGAAAATATCAGTTGATAGCATCACCTCCGCTGACAAGGCAGCCTTTCAGCAACTGCTGATCGACATTCAAACGGCCTGGAGCAAACAAGATCTGACCGAGTTACGGCAGTTCGTCACGCCGGAGATGCTGAATTATTTCAGCGCCGCCTTGGCCGACAACCGCAGTCAGGACATCGAGAACCATGTGGACGATGTGGTCCTCCTCCGTGCAGAGATCCTGGAAGCCTGGACCGAACAGGCGACGCACTATGTGACGGCAGGGCTTCGCTGGAGTGCCCGTGACTATAACGTGTCCCTGACGAAACAGCGCGGAGAGCCAGGTTATGTCGTCGAAGGCAGCGAAAAGACGCCGACCGAATCCGGCGAAGCCTGGACCTTCATGCGATCCCAAGATGAAAAGTGGGTGCTCTCGGCTATCCAACAATGAGAGGGGATGGAGCCTGATGATCTTCTGTGCTCGCGCAACGCGCCCGGGTTCGTCTGTCTGGTTGGCTGGTCTGTCTGGTCTGTCTGGTTCTTCTGGATGAATTTCCGGTCCGACCAACCAGATAGACGAGATAGACCAGATGAACCAGCCTTCGTTGGACACGCGCAGTGGAAGATCAATCAGCCCCCATCCCTGAAGGGATAACAAGCGAGCTTGGATGGAGCATTACAGAAACCTGGTTCGACCAGGATACCGGTGTTGCAATAGAATCTTGAGCCTAGACTGACACATTTTTCTGATCCCCCAGCACACACGCGACGGCGGCCTTCCGTGTCGCGTACCTTTCCGGCCAACCTGTCGACGCTTCCCTCCAGTCGAGCCGCGAGTGGAGCAGATAACTGCTTGATTTGTCGGTCCTACCTGGATCGACCGCGGGGTGTTGTTCTTGCTCCCCTCCCCATCGACCAGAATTTGTCTCCTGTGCCCGCGTGACGAATGGGAGGATTGAAGCATGGAACAACCGAAGTTCGCACACGACCACTATGAACGCGGTCGTGTGCTCAAGCTCGCCCAAATGTTCGACCAAGCGCGCGAAGAGTTCCAACACGTGGCCAGCGACCCGCAATATGCCGGGAAGGCCCATGTGCAGATCGCTCTGTGCTTGCGGGCGACGGGGCGCTACGACGACGCCGTCGAGGCATTCCGCCAAGCCCTGGAGGTGGGCACGTTCTCCTCTAAAGAAAAAGCGCACATTCTGTATGTCCTGGGACAGACGTTGGAGTCACTTGGCCGACATGCCGAAGCGCTGGAGGCATATGGCTGGACCAGAAAAGAGGTCCCCGGGTTCCAGGACGTGGCGCAGCGGATTAAGCATCTGCTCGCCGGGGGACGCGGCGCGCTCCCCCAGCGTCGACCGGTCTCCCGGTCCGTGGTCGGAGACATGGTCAGACTTGGGGGGCAACTCACGCCTCAGGTGCTAAGTCTACTGGGACAGGCCTGGACATCATTCGGGCAGTATGCGGACAGGCTGGGGCACCATCGAGGGGACCAAAAACAGAGTCCCAGTTTCCGAGACGTGGGCCCCCCGAGTGGAGAGCGAGAGCTCACGCCGACGCGATGCAGTCCCCCAGCGTCCAGGGATCGGAAAAGCAACACACGTCGGCACGTTCGCGTCGCAGTCCGATTGCAGAGCCACTTTTCATCAAAGGGGCGGAGGGTGGCCGGTGAAGGAGAACTGCGAGACCTCTCCCCTGGGGGCTGTCGCGTCACGAGTCTAGTGGCCGTCCCCGTGGGAGCAGAGTTGGAGTGTTGTATCTTCTCGCAGGATGCAGGCAACCCGTTCACCATCGAAGGCGCAACGGTGCGCTGGAGCCGTCCTCAGGAATTCGGCCTGGCTTTCACCAAGGTACGTCCGGGCGTGCAGCGGCAGATCTCACAGCTGTGCCGAACACGGACATCGCTAGGGGTAGACGTTTAGGACCGTGCACAGCGTTCGGCCTAGAGATGGTCTCTGAGGACAGAAAAAGGTGTCAGCAACTGTCTTGATGCTCATGCATGTTGTGCCGCCTCCTGACGCCAGGGTGTGTGATGTTTGAGCATCGCATTGAGCATCGTGAGCAATTTTCGCATACACGCGGTGAGGGCGACCTTCTTGGGTTTGCCCGCGC
>JANYBU010000310.1 GCA_025360665.1 Nitrospira sp. | reverse complement strand
CAATAAGATCATCGCCGCCATCGAGAAAGCAATTTCCCCATTCACAAACCGCTTAGGGTGGCGGACAGACCTGTCACTCCAGACGGTGTTGGATGGGACGTCGCTGCACGTCGCCCGGAAGCAGAATGTGAATCCGTTGCGGTTGTGGGCCTTGGTGGAATGTGTGAACGGGAAGAACGGGAACGGCAAGACTCACATCAACGGCGTGAAAAACGGGAACGGCGCCGCGGCCTACGCACATATCAACGGCGCGCATCTGCCGGAACACGCCAACGGACAGGCGCTGGTCTAATCCGGCCTGTCTGGTTCATCTGGTTTGTTTTGTTTATCTGGTTAGTTTCGTTCAACCAAAAAGCCAGACAGACCAAACAACGATCTTCTTCTGCCGGCTGAATTTTTCAGCATCCTGCTAGCCCGTCTGCTTCCGCCTCGCCTCCGTATGCTACACATCGGCCCCGCGTTGTTGTTCGAATGATTTCCAATTCTGCCATTCCCCGCCTGGAATGATCGTATTGCCCACCAAACACTGGCCGGAAAATCGTTGGGCGATCAGATCCGCCAGAAGCGAGAGCACCTGACCTGTGCGGCGATCCTGCACCCCACGGACCCGCAGCACCACGCCAAACCCCGGCCCATCGAGCGGCCCATACAACATACAGTGTACCCCTGTGGCATCCACTGCGCCTTGCATCGACTCCGGGAGCAGATCCCCTTCCCACTGAATGGCAGAGTGACGCCCGGGGGACAAGGCTGTGGCCCGCCAGGTACAGGGGACACCCGCCACGTCTAGCTCGGCCAAGAGCCATGTCACCGTCGGCCAGTCCGCCATCTCACTTTGAAACGTCCATTGAGCCACCTGCTCCAGCGACAAGGGTTCGAGGCTCGGCGCCGCCACTTCTTCCAGCTGCGCTTCCTCACACACCACATAGAGTTCGCCCTGCGGATCGAACCAGAAGCGCAATTTCCCGTCGGTCAACTCCGTTTGAATGACCCCCAGCGTCGAGCAATCGGCCCCTTCCTGTTCAAACATCGAGAAATCCGTCACGCCGGTCATCGTGAGTTTCGCGACGCGAGCCATCTGGCGAATACGATAACGGATCACAACCGTGACCGTAGTCCCCGCCAGCACCTCGCGACCCGACGCTTCATCCAACAGCCGTCGCTTCGACACCTGCACATCCGTCACATAGCCACCGCGAAACCCGCCGGTATGGCCCAGCAACCAACGCACATCTTCGATATTCACAACCTGATATTTCATAGCATGAATGCTCGCAAACTCCGAACGATCCTAGCAGACCGCGAAAAAACCATTTCAACTCAGCAGAACTTCGATGGACTGGCGTGTGACACAACAGGAGAATACCAGGTAGGATGCTCAAAAAGGCCAAACATCTCACCCGCCCAACCCTGGCGGATATTTCACCCTCCCGCCCTGAGTCTGCCAAGACAGCCTCTTCACCCAGGGACGAGCCTTATCCCAAGCAAGGCCGTAACGAACTATCACTCACTAAGGGGTGGCTGGGATGATCCCAACTGCGCGCAACGTTCACACCCGCCCACCCACTGGCACGTCGAGACGTGCCATTTGCCCGGGCGAGGGCCCTCTGGTTTTCCCCACCTCCCCCTCCTGCTCTTCTGAGGCCGCGCGTTGCGTGAGCACGGGGATCGTCCCAGGCACCCCACCCCCTTTTCAGCATCCTGCTAGAACAACGGCTGTTGCTGCTTAAGCCCTTCCACCTGACGCACCAACTCCTCCACACGATCCTGTAGACGGGTGTTGTCGAGCCGAAGCAGGTCCAAGCGATCCAAGAGCTGCTCCTGCTGGATCTCTGTCCACTCTAGCGTTCGCTTCAGCCCCTCCAGCTCAAGCTGGATCTGTTGCCGTTCGTCAACCTGAGATGACATGTGCCTTCCCCCTACCCTACTGCAGGAAGTCCTCACCTAGTATAAGTCCAGACCGCGCATGCGTCCATCCCGACCTTCGACAATCTTTTTTTAAGGAGACAGAAAGAATCGGAGCTTGGAACCTTATTCTTTTCCTGATTGCTGACAGACCGCTGGCGGGACAAACATCAAGGATAGTTTTCGCTCCGGTACCTTCACCTCAACCACTCTCCCATTGAGTATCGAGACCTCGTTCGGCATCACTTGATACCCTTTATCACGCATCAGCTTGATGAAGGAGCGCGCGTCGTTTGAAATATGTCCCCCTCGAAGGACCGGGAGCCTTTGCGACTGCGCGATTTCGCGATGAACCGTCATGGATAAAGCGGGCTCTCCCCTTTCTCATGTGACAACCCTTGCTGTCAATACCGCGACCGTGTATGTTCCCACCGTGAATGGCTATAGGGCACAAATAATTCTCATTCATTGTCAACACACGGGGTCTTCTGATGCGTGCAGTCTGTCTGAAACACGTCCCCTTTGAAGGGCCTGGAGCCTTCGCGACGGCACTGACTGAGCGTGGCGTGAGCCTGGAGCACTATCTCGTCCCACAAGACGGGCTGCCGAAGGATGCGGGCGATGTGTTGATCGTGATGGGTGGGCCGATGTCGGTGAATGATCCTGATTCCTGGATTGCCGAGGAGACGGAATTCATTCGATCCGTGATCCTGTCCGGCAAGCCCGTCATTGGTGTGTGTCTTGGAAGTCAGTTCATGGCGAAATCGTTGGGTGCCACCGTACGTCCTGGTAAAGCGCTGGAGATCGGCATGACATCGGTCAGGCTGACGGCTGGGGCGAAATACGACCCTATTTTTAGTATGCTGCCGGAGTCATTCGAAGTCTTCGAATGGCATGGCGAAGTGTTCGACCTTCCCAAAGACTGTGTGCCCTTGGCCGGCTCCGACATCGCCCCTCTGCAAGCCTTCCGTTATGGCGCTCGCGCCTATGGACTCCTGTTCCATCTGGAGATGGAAGAAAGCGGCATCGATTCGTTGTGCCGAGAATGTGCCCCGGATCTCACGAAAGCACGCTTGCCCGCGCACCACGTGAAAGCGGCAGCCCTCCCCCATCTACCACAACTGCATCAGATCGCCGATCGTCTCATTGAGCACCTTCTTTCTCCTCAGCGTTGATTGCCGACGCTGCTCTGAAGTACTCTAAGCAGCCTCGCAGCGAGCTGTCAGCAGTCCGTCTTCAGCTATCAGGTGTTGACTGAAAGCTGATCGCTGACGGCTGAAAGCTATATCCACGAAAGGAGCCTGTTCGCATGTCTGGTTTCCCCATCGAAGTTGCCACTCGAATCAAGACCCTGCCCCCCTATCTGTTTGCCGCGATTGACGAGATGAAGCAGGCCGCGATTGCTAAGGGCGTCGATATCATCAATCTTGGCATCGGCGATCCTGATTTGCCGACACCATCCCCGATCATCGACAGCCTGGCGAAAGCGGCCAAGGATCCCAAGCACCACCAATATCCATCGTATGAGGGCATGCTGTCTTTTCGTACAGCAGTGGCCGACTGGTACAAGCGTCGGTTCAACGTGACGCTCGATCCGGCCAATGAAGTTCTGACCTTGATCGGCTCGAAGGAAGGCATCGGTCATATCCCACTCGCATTCGTCGATCCGGGCGATATCGTACTCGTCCCGAGCCCCGGCTATCCGGTCTATCCCGTTGGGACCAGCTTTGCCGGAGGCGTCTCGCACCTCATGCCGCTCACGAAGCAGAACGGCTTCTTGCCTGACCTGACGGCGATTCCCAGTGACGTGGCGAAAAAGGCGAAGCTGATGTTCCTGAATTCGCCGAACAACCCGACGTCGGTCATCATGAGCAAGGACTACTTTAAGCGAGTGGTGGACTTTGCCCAGGAGAACCAGATCATCGTGTGCCACGACGCAGCCTATTCGGAGATTTTCTACGACGGCAAGCCCCCTGCGAGCTTCATGGAAGTCGAGGGC
>JANYBU010000307.1 GCA_025360665.1 Nitrospira sp. | reverse complement strand
ACAAGCTGTCTTGGCAGCTTGGGGTGGGCGGGTGAGAAGAGCTACGCCTCCGGTGCTCTCCTCGGCTGCGGCCTTGCTGGACGAACTTTTTGAGCAGCCTGCGGGAGTGTTCTCCTGTTGTGCCACACGCGTGGGCCATCGGAGGCCTCGCGTGCACGATAGTATTGAGCGGTCCGCTTTCTCTCCTTCATTTGACAATCCCAAGAATATCCTGAAGCTTTAAGGCTCATGCTCTCTTTCTCTACAGTCAGGACCGTCTTGGCAAAGCCCTTCATGCCTCCGGTATTCTTTTTTTCGGGTGTGGGCTATGACACACTCACGCTTACTCGGATCGATCGGCTGCAAGACAACCTCTTGCTGCTGATCTATCTGCTCCTCTTGGGCGTGCTCATCGTGCTGACCGGGCGGTTGGGAATCGAGCCGGCGCCGGAGCGGGAACAGTTGGCCACGCTCTCACCCTTCACGCGCTGGGTGCTGCGCGTGAGGCCCTACTATCCGATGGCCGTGCAGTTTCTCTTGGGCGGGCTGTTCAGCGCCTATGCGGTCTTCTATTCCCGCAGCGCCACGCTCACCAGCACGGCAATATTTTTTGCCCTGCTGGTCGTATTGCTGGTCGGCAATGAATTTCTACGCGATCGGCTCTCCAGCCTGCGTCTCCTTGTGAGCCTGTACGCACTGGTGTGCTTCGCCTTTTTCACGTTCTTTCTTCCGGTCATGACCGGGCTGATGAATGCGGCGATCTTCCTGGTCGGAGCCGGCCTGAGCGCGGCCGTCACCTTTCGTGTGGTCCATTTGATCTATCGCAACAATCCGGATCGTTCGAAGCGCGAGGCGGTCGGGGTCACGGCCCCTGCCTTCGCGCTCATCGGTCTGCTGGTCGGATTTTATTTTCTGAACTGGATTCCACCTGTGCCGCTCTCGCTCAAGTTCGGCGGGATCTACCATGAAGTGAAGAAGGCCGGCGACCGGTTCGAACTCTCGTTTGAGAAGGAGTGGTACCAAGTCTTGAAACGGTCGGACAGCACCTTTCCGGCCAATGAGCCGATCTATTGTTTCACGGCGGTCTTTGTCCCGGTCGATCTGAATACGACCATCTATCATCACTGGTACTTTCGTCCGAACAGCGACAAACCCTTCACGCACGCCGACAGGATACCCATCAAGATTTCTGGCGGGCGTGAAGGCGGCTATCGGGCCTACACGTTCAAGCAGCGGCTCGACCCAGGCGATTGGCGTGTGGACGTCGAAACCGAAGACGGACGCATCGTTGGACGGGTCTCGGTCCGCGTGGAAGTGCAGGGCGACGTTCAGCCATCGCTCAGGACTGTTTTGTACTGATGAAGCGGATGAGCGGGCTCAAGTTGCTTGATGAGCGAGAAGGAACGGGAACGCCTGCCAAGAAAGGCGACCGCGTTGTCTATAACGCCAGACTCTTTCTGAACCAGGGCGATGAAGTCCCGCTCAACGACCTCCAGGCCGAGCAGCTTCCCAAGGAGGTGGTGCGAGTCGAAGAGGGATCCACATTCATCGATCACACCATCGTGCTTGGCCGGCGCCAGGCGATCGCTGGAGTCGAGCATGCGCTAATGGGTATGAAAGCCGGCGGCTATCGGAAGGTTCGTGTGAGCCCGCACCTGGCTTATCGAGACAAAGGCATCCCCGACCTCATTCCTCCCGACGCGGTCTTGATTTGTGAGGTCTGGTTGCGCAACATTGTGGGCTCGTTCTCGGTTGAATCATTACCAGGAGTCACATGAGCCCTCGCATCTTAGCGCCTTGCCCCACCAGTCCCAACTGCGTATCTACCCAGGCTCAAGATGCCGGCCACGCCATCGCGCCCATTCGCTATCGCAAGTCTCGGGTTGAGGCGAAGGAAGCGCTGAAGGAAGTCATCCGTTCCTTGCCACGCACAAAGCTTGTCGAAGAAGACGAGTCCTACCTGCACTACGAATTCACCAGCCTGTTAATGCGATTCGTTGACGACGTCGAGTTTTTGTTCGACGACGAGACCAAGACCCTCCATTTCCGTTCTGCCTCCCGCACCGGCTACGGCGATCTGGGCGTTAATCACACGCGCATGGAGCAGGTGCGTGCCCTCGTAGTGAGACAGCTTTAGCTTTATTTGGCAATTTCCTTTGGGAGTTGTGTGCCCGCTTGCTATGATGTCGAAAGCAGGAGGCCAGCGCCGATGGGGTTCAAGCGAAAAGGGTCACGTGTCGAGGTAAGCCGGGGCGGTCGTCTGCAGCGGGGGGCTCTCTCGGCGCCGTGCAAGGTTCTGGATGTCAGCGAGACCGGTGTCCGGATTGAGAGCCGCTTGTTCGTGAAGAGCGGCGATGCACTCCAGCTCGTGATTGAGCTCGAGCAGGGGAGAACGTTGACTTGTGGCTTGCAAGTCGTTCACGTGCGTTCCCCTAAGTTCGGCACGAAGATCACCTCGATCAGTCCGGAGGACAGGGAGCGACTGGCCCATATCCTTGACGATCACGTGCAGACCAGTTTTACCCGCCGGTAGCCGTCCCGTGCCAGAGCATATGGAAGGCCGCATTCGGTCTCAGTTCTCCCTCGGACAAATCGACGTTCGCCAGATAGGCCCAGCCCATCAGATAGCCCGGGTGGCGGTAGGCTTCGAACTCCTCCAGCTCATATCACTGAAAGAACGTGCAGGTCTGCGGGAACTCCTCACCCCTCGGTGACTCTACAAACTTCGTCACCTTCTTGATGGCGGGCCTCGCGTGTTCGCGGGCCTGGTCGTCCCCGATCATCGACAGCAGCCTCGGTGTATCCAGGTGCGACGGGTTGGTCGGTGGGCTGGCAAGTGGTCCTGAGCCCAGAGGCCAACCCAATTCAGGATTGGCACTGACAAAGATCTTGCCCGGCCCGGCCAGCGTCGGAGTTTTTTGAACAGAACCGCATTGTGGGCATAGGGTGTGAGGTAAGGGACCGATGAGGGGCGGGCGCTTCAGATTACCGGCCAAGAGACCGACAGGGGATTAGTGCGCGGGGCTGGGTGGCTTTGGCCCTAGCCGGGTCGTGTGCTGGAAGACGCACTTTGGGCAGGTGTAGTGGACGAACTGCTCGCCGCCGACGAGCCGTTTCTTCATCGGCACCTGGCACCAGGTGCAGAGGCGATCGGGGAGGTCGGCAGAGGGCGGAGTCGGGTTCGGTTTTGATGGAGTGACGTTGGCCATGCGCGGCATTCTCTCCGACGCCTGAGAACCTTGTCAACCGATCGAGTGGTCCCTGACCGTCTCGGTATGAAAAAAAAGTTTCTCCATTCCCCCTGATGCGAAAAGTTTCGTGGTATATTCCGAAATACAGGTCCAGCGCCACAGTTTTTTCACCATCTTAATAGAAAGGTGTACAACCTTTATGAATAGCCCGACTGATTCCGAGTCTGCGATCTTTCCATCCGAGTCCCCAGTAGCTGCTTCCATTGCCCCCCAAGAGATGGTGGGCGAAGGGAAGGCGTGGGGACTCTGTACCTCAGTTGACCTCCAAGATTGTCATCCCGACCTGATCCGCAATGCCGACCATATCCGCCGCTATGTCGTTGAGCTCTGCGAGCTCATTGACATGAAGCGTTTTGGCGAGTGCCAGGTCGTCGATTTCGGCTCAGGCCGCGTCGCCGGCTATTCCATGGTGCAGCTGATCTCGACCTCGTTGATCAGCGGCCATTTTGCGAACGATACGAACAATGCCTACCTCGACATTTTCAGCTGCAAGGGCTATGACCCTGCCGTCGTCGAGGTGTTCTCCAAAGACTTTTTCGGCGCGCGTCGCAGTACCGCGACGGTCACGCTCCGCTACTAGCAAGGGACCTGGGGCCGCGGCACCGCGGCTCCCGGGATCGATCCGAGAGGCCCCCTCGCCTTCATGCGAACCATGAACCCCACTACCATTAAAGAGTTTTTTCAGCTTCTACCAGGTCAGCTCGATGCAGATGCTGCCGAAGATCTTGATGCGGTCTACCAATTCGATCTGAGCGGTGAGCAGGGCGGGCAGTACATTCTCACGATTCGGGAGAGGGCCTGTCAGGTTGCAGAGGGGATGCATGCGGACCCGCACGTAGTGTTCTCGATGGCGGGAGAGGATTGCATCAAAATCCTGAAGGGCCAGTTGAGTGGAACAGCCGTCGCCATGTCGGGCCGACTCAAGATCAGCGGGGACATTGGCTTGGCGATGCAACTGAAGGCGCTCTTTCCAACCGTCAGGTAACCAATCAGCTCCCCTAAATCAGGCTGCGGGAAAACCATTTCGGCAGAGCACAACTTCGATGGCCTGCAGGCCTGGGAGAACGGGCGAGACGAGCGGGAAAGGCGAGGGTTCGAGGTTTCCGAAACTTCGAACCTCGAACTTCACACGTCGGCGTATGACTGACGTGATGCTTCCGCCCATCTCGCCTGTCCCGCTTTTCCCGCCCGTCGCGCGCATGAGAGGCTGGCGGACTATATCAGCATCTTGCTATCGACCAGCCGGTGCTTGTCCAGGTTCTGCCGGTATCCAGTCGGCGTCCTGTGGGGCCTCGCCCGCATGGCGGGGGAACCGTTCCTCTAAGATCACATAGATCGTGGGGACGAGAAAGAGCGTGAGGATCGTCGAGACGCTGAGTCCTCCGACGACCGCGCGCGCCAACGGGGCGTTCGTTTCACCGCCGGTTCCCAAGCCGATGGCCATGGGGAGCAACCCCACGACGGTGGCGAGGGAGGTCATCAGAATGGGCCGGAGTCGCGTCCGCGCGGCGGTCACCGCCGCGTCGTGTAACTCCCGCCCTCGCCGCCGCAGCACGTTCGTATAATCCACCAGCAGGACGCCGTTTGAGACCACGATGCCCAGCATCATGATGATGCCCATCATCGACGTGGTGGAGAGGGTTGTATCGGTCAGGAAGAGGATCAGGATCACGCCTGGGAAGCCCATCGGGACCGAAAACATGATGACGAAGGGATCGATCAGCGATTTGAACTGAGCGGCCATCACCATGTACACGAGGATGAGCGCCAGGGCCGTCGCAAACAGCAGGCCCTCAAAGGTTTCTCTCTGTTGTTGAATTTGGCCGGCCAACCGGATGCTGAAGCCGGTGGGGAGCTGGATCTTGGCAAAGCCCGCCTCCAGATCGGCGGCGATGGCGCCGAGGTCCCGGTTTACAGGGTTGGCGGTCAAGTGGACCACCCGCTGAAAGTACTTGCGGTCGATCTTCACCGGGCCGGCATTGAGCTTGAGCGAGGCCACGTTTTTCAAGAGGACTGGCTCCCCAGTTCGTGCGGTTAAAATGATGTTCTCGATATCCGTGAGGTCCTTGCGGTGTTCTTCCGCGAGCCAAGCGCTGATATAGTATTCGTTCCCGTTTTGAGGGTCGGTGTAGATGATGGGGTCGGTTGGGCCGTTGCCGTTGAGTGAGAAGAGCACGGCGTTGGCTACGTCCGTTTCGCTGATACCAAGGAGAGCGGCCTTCTCGCGATCTACCACCACGTTGACCTCGGGATAGTTCTCCTCGCGGCTGACTTCGATGTCGGCCAGGCCGGGTATTTGGTGCATCATGCTTTCGACCTGCCGGATAACCCCACGCGCTTGCTCGAAATCGTAGCCGTAGATTTCCACGTCGACGGATTTCTGCGACCCAAAGCTGGTAACTCGTTTGATGAGCCCGCCCGGATCGAAAAACATCGCGACGCCCGGAAAGAGCTTTAAGACTTTGGGCCTCACGTCGTTCATGATTTGCACTTGGCTTCGTTTTCGTTTGTCCGTCGAGACGAGATAGACGGAGATGACCGACGTATGGGGGCCGGTGTTCGGATTGAACAGGGAGGAGCGGCCCTGGGCTAACACGCCGGTACTGGAGACCATGGTTTCCAGCTCCTCGGCAGGGATCTGTGCCCGCAGCACCCGTTCGACCTCGGCCACTTGCTGCTCGGTTTTCTCCACTCGCTGACCGACTGGTCCGCGCAGGACGATGCGGAACTGGCTTTCATCCGACACCGGCAAAAATTCCGTACCGATCTTGGGTACCAGCGCGAGCGATGCAGCGAAGAAGAGCAGGATGCCGGTGATGAAAAGCCGGCGATGGGCCAAGACCCAGCGGAGCGATCCCTCGTAGCCTTTGTCCAAGGCCTCGTACCGTTCGCGGCTCCAGTTCATCAGGCGCACAAACCATGTCGGCATCGAACGGTGAGACTCCTGTTCCGGCTTGAGGAATTTGTAGCAGAGAGCCGGGGTTACCGTGCGGGAGACGAAGAAGGAGGTGAACAGCGAGATCGCGATCGTGATGGTCAGGGGAATCAGGAGCAAGCGGGCAATTCCGGCGATGAAGAAAATCGGGAGGAAGACGACGACCGTGGTAATCGTCGAGGCGAGAATGGGCATCGCCACCTCGCGGGCCGCTTCCAGGATTGCGTCCCAGCGGCGTGGCGTGGTGTTGAGATGGCGTTGAATGTTCTCGAGTTCCACAATGGAATCGTCGACGAGCCGGCCGATCCCGAGGGCCAGGCCTCCCAGCGTGAATACGTTCAGGGTTTGCCCGGAGAAGTAGAGCACGATGAAGGTCACCATGACCGAGAGGGGAATGGCGACGGAAATGATCAGC
>JANYBU010000230.1 GCA_025360665.1 Nitrospira sp. | reverse complement strand
CTCATCAAACACGGACTGCAACATGCCTCTCGGCGCGATTTTTTCCGTCTTGAAGTGCGAGCGCAAAGACCGGATGCCGACCGAGGATGACCTTGTCCGCAAGGGAACAGAGCAGGTGGCGGCCGGCTATCTCCTCTACGGTTCAAGTACCATGTTGGTCTATACCGTTGGACAAGGAGTCCACGGGTTTACGTTGGAGCCTGGCATCGGCGAGTATCTCCTGTCTCATGAGCGGATCCGTACGCCTGCTCGAGGCAAGGTCTACGGCGCGAACGAAGGCAATTATCATAAATGGACGACGGGCATGAAGAAGTACATGGACTATCTGAAGATCCCGGATACAGCCACGGGGCGGCCCTATAGTGGACGCTATTCCGCCTGTCTGGTGGCCGACGTACATCGGATTCTCCTCGGCGGAGGCATCTATCTCTATCCCGGCGAGCTGGGCAAGCCAGAGGGCAAGCTTCGGTTGCTGTACGAAGCCAATCCGTTGGCGTGGGTCGTGGAGCAGGCAGGCGGAAGGGCCAGCACCGGCATCATGCGCATCCTCGACATGGAGGCCAAGCAACTTCATCAACGAGTGCCGTTGATCATTGGGAGTGCAGACGACGTTCTGGAGGCGGAGGAGTTCATTCAAGACAGACGATAACCGTGAGACGAATGTAACTACTCAGGTGTTCAGGCTGAAGGCTGAAGTATGTTTCTACGACCTTGGGTTCAAGCAGAGATGAATCCTCGTTGCGCAAGAAGCCCAACCCCTAAAAGCCTTCAGTCTATCTACCTGAGCAGTTACTAACGTCTCACGTTTCACGAATCCAGGGGAGGAGAGATATGGCTGATCGCGTACAAGAGATTCTGAGCTGGTACAGCAGCGACAACGCGGGAACCAAAACGAATATCGCCCGTCTGTTGCGCCATGGAAAATTGGCGGGGACGGGCAAGCTGGTGATTCTACCCGTGGACCAAGGATTCGAGCATGGTCCGGCCCGGAGCTTTGCCTCCAATCCAGGGGGGTACAATCCCCTCTACCATTTTCAGTTGGCGATCGATGCAGGCTGCAATGCCTACGCCGCGCCGTTGGGATTTCTGGAGGCCGGGGCGAGCCAGTATGCCGGGCAAATCCCGCTCATTCTGAAACTCAATAGCCACGATACGTTGCACGACGAAAAAGATCCCATGCCGTCAGTCACCGGGAGCGTTTCGGATGCCTTGCGTCTAGGCTGTGTTGCCGTGGGATTCACGATCTATCCAGGGTCATCGCACTGCAACGCCATGTATGAACAGCTGCGCGCGATTGCAGAAGACGCCAAGGACTGCGGCTTGGCGGTCGTCGTGTGGTCGTACCCGCGAGGGTCGGTACTCAGTAAGGAAGGGGAGACGGCGATCGATGTGGTGGCCTATGCGGCACAGATTGCGGCACAGCTCGGCGCCCATGTCATTAAGGTCAAACTTCCCACTGCGCATCTTGAACAGGCCGCGGCGAAAAAGGTGTACGAATCGGCCAAGATTCCGATCACGACCCTGGCGGAGCGGGTCAAGCATGTGGTGCAGAGCTCGTTCGATGGGCGCCGGATCGTCATTTTCTCCGGGGGGGCCAAGAGCGAGGACACGCATGTGTTTGAGGAGGCGCGCGCCATTCGTGACGGCGGCGGGTTTGGCTCCATCATTGGTCGGAACTCGTTCCAGCGGCCTAAAGCGGAGGCGATGAAGTTTCTCCACACCATCATGGGGGTGTATTCCGGCGAGATGCAGTGACGCGTCGGGATGCACCGATTGTGTGTGAATCGTTCGGGTCACGAGGGATGAAGAGCAAGGATCACCTATGAAACTCGTTCGTGCGTGGCTGGTTCCGTCCGCTTTGGTGACTGTAGGGATTGTCATCGGGATCGTGGTGGCGTCTGACATGGGTTGGTTGCCGACCGGCACGGCCGGGCCTGAGCCGACCCCCGCTCCAATCGCTCGTCCCGTGGCTACCGCACCACAGCTGCCAATGACAGGAGGGAGCGGGAAAAACTTCGTTGAAATCGCAAAATTCGTGAAACCGGCGGTCGTCAACATTTCGGCGACGCGAACTGGAAAAGCTGGAGAAAATCCGCACAGTTCGCCGCTCGACGACCCGTTTTTTCGCAAGTTCTTCGGCGATGAGTTTTCTAAGCGTGATGCCCCCCAGCGAGAGCCAAAAGAACGTGGCCAGGGGTCTGGGGTCATTGTGGAGTCCAATGGTTTGATCATCACCAATAATCATGTGGTGAACAAAGCCGACGAGATTCGGGTCTTTTTGTCGGACAAGCGGGAGTTTAAGGGCAAGCTGATCGGCACCGATGCGAAGGCGGATATCGCGGTCGTGAAAATCGAAGCGACAGGGCTCGCAACCATTCCCTGGGCCGATTCTGACCAACTGGAGGTCGGGGAGTTTGTGTTGGCTGTGGGGAGTCCGTTCGGGCTCACCCAGACCGTGACGATGGGGATCGTCAGTGCAGTCGGACGAGCCAGTATGGGCATTGCCGAATACGAGGACTTCATCCAAACCGATGCGGCAATCAACCCAGGCAATTCCGGAGGCGCGTTAGTCAACGTGCGCGGCGAATTAGTCGGGATCAATACGGCGATCTTCAGTCAAAGCGGCGGCAACATGGGTATTGGATTTGCCGTGCCCAGCAACTTGTCACGCGCCATTATGGATCAGTTGGTACGGACAGGGAAGGTTGTCCGCGGCTGGCTCGGAGTGGCGATTCAAGATTTGACTCCTGAGTTGGCTACACAGTTCGGGATCACCGACACGAAGGGCGTGCTCGTCAGCGATGTCATGGACGACAGTCCTGCGAAGAAGGCGGGATTTGAGCGCGCAGATGTCATTGTCGAATATGACGGCAAGTCGATGGATTCGCCGACACATTTGCGAAATGCCGTTGCACAAACCCCGATCGGGAAGAAGGTCTCGGTCAAGCTGACTCGAGACAAGAAGCCCAAGACGATCGAGGTGACGATTGTGGAACAGCCGAAATCGTTAGGACAGCCCAGCACAGAGGAGAGCAGGGAGTCAGCGGTGCCAACGGGAATCCTTTCAGATCTTGATGTCCGTGAGTTAAACGAGGAACTCACGGCTCGGTATGGATTGAAGGCCACTGAGCGTGGCGTGGTGGTGGTCAAGGTCAAGCCCGGAAGCACGGTGGAGGAAATGGGTGTGCGCGAAGGCGATATTATTCTCGAAGTCAATCGCAAGGCGGTGGGCTCGCTCAAGTCCTATGAACAAGCCGCTTCCGGCCTGGCCAAGGATCAAGCGGTCCTCTTGCTGCTCAAACGGAAGGGCCAAACAATCTATCTCACGTTGCGGCCCTAGCTCGTGAAGCGAGACGAGCAAGATGTGCGAGACAGGCGCGACTCGCGAAAATGAAATTTCCCACCCGTCCCGCTTTTCTCGCAAGTCTCGCGAATGACGAGATACGCTTCACGAGGAACGCGTATTCGGGCGATTTCGCGACGAATTGCCATGAATAATGTGGGATACAGACAGCCTTGCCTATGACCACGACTCGCTCGCCTCGCGTCGAACCGATCCCTCGTCAGGCTCCTTTGGTGGTGGCACTCGTGCCGGCTGCCGGCCGCGGGCTTCGGATGGGTGGATCCGTCCCCAAACAATTTCTGTCGTTGGGTGGTGAACCTCTCATCGTTCAGTCGTTGCGGATGTTGCAAGCTGCTCCCGTGGTCGACCAGATCATTCTTGCCGTTCCGTCTGCAGACGTCGAATATTGTGAGCACGAGATCGTCTCGCGGCACCGATTCACCAAAGTGACGAAGGTTGTGGCGGGTGGCGCAGAGCGCCAGGATTCGGTGCGGTACGCGCTCGCGCAGGTTCCCCCAGACACAGACATCGTACTCATACACGACGCCGTGCGGCCATTTGTGACGCAACGGATGATCGACGAGGTCGTGGCTGCGGCGAGGAAAGATGGCGCAGCGATTATCGCGCTTCCGATGCGGGATACCGTGAAACAGGTTCGGCCGAATGGGGTGATTGAGCGAACGGTCGATCGCAGCCCCTTGTGGCTCGCCCAAACTCCGCAGGCCTTTCGCCGGGACTGGATCGAGACCGCCCACAGGAAAGCGCATGCCGAGGGGGTGCGGGCCACCGATGACGCATTCTTGGTGGAATGGCTGGGGTATTCGGTGGCGGTGGTTGAGGGAAGCGGGGAGAATATCAAAGTGACGAGGCCTGAAGACCTGGTGATCGGCGAGGCTATTTTGGCATCGCGAATCACGGGGAGTGGGACGCGCAAGAAAGGCGTGAAAAGCGGGACTGGCATGTCTCGCCCTTCGCGCCAGTCTCGCAAGTCGCGCTGACTGACGCGTGGCCAATCATGAGGAGAGCCTATGACGATGCGAGTGGGCTGCGGCTACGACATCCATCCGTTGGGGGCAGGACGAAAGCTGATTCTCGGCGGGATTGAGGTGCCTCACAGCAAGGGCTTGTTGGGACATTCCGATTCCGATGCCTTGGTCCATGCTCTCTGCGATGCGTTGCTCGGAGCGATGGGTGAAGGAGATTTGGGCAGACACTATCCCAGCTCCGATCAGCGGTTCAAAGATATTTCAAGCCTGAAGTTGTTGGAGGATGTGGTTGGGAAGATGCGGGGGAAGGGGTACCGCATCGTGAACGTCGATACGGTCATTATCGCGCAGGCCCCTCGCCTCAGTTCGCACTTGGCAGCCATGCAGAAGCAGATGGCGCAGGTGCTCGGGGTCGATCCTGACCTCGTCAATGTGAAGGTGAAGAGCGGAGAGGGGATCGGCATGATCGGTCGGGAGGAAGGTATCGCTGCCCAGGCGGTCTGTTTGATCGAGAGAGTCTGAAAGCCGGAACGTCATCAAGTTTTGAGTCGTCAAGTCTGAAAGTCATCAAGTCGTCAAGTCGAAGGACGAATCATTGGCTACGATAGAGCGATTTGAGGATATCAAAGCATGGCAAGCAGCAAGGGATCTGGTTTCAGCCATCTATCGAGTAACGGCACAAGGACAGTTTGCGAAGGATTTTGGTCTTCGCGATCAGGTCAGGCAAGCTTCCGTTTCTGTGATGTCAAACATCGCGGAGGGGTTTGAGCGAAGTTCTGATCGGGAGTTCCGAAGGTTTCTCTACATCGCAAAAGGATCAGCAGGGGAAGTCCGCAGTCAGCTGTTCGTGGCGCTGGACTTGGGCTACGTGACTTCCGATGAATTTGATGATCTTCGAGCAAGGTCTGAAGAAGTGGCAAAGGCATTGTCTGGGTTCATCACCTATTTGGCGCCAAAGGGCCCGGTGTGATGTAATATTCCCACGAAGACTTGACGACCGAAGACTTGACGACTTTATGACGTGATGACATTTAGACCAGATGCTTAAAGATATTAAAGCAGACTTACTGGCCGTGTTCGACCGAGACCCTGCTGCGACCAGCTGGCTTGAAGTCGTGTTGACCTATGCCGGCTTTCATGCGCTGTTGGCCTACCGCATTTCCCACTGGTTGAAGTCCTATAACGTGCCGTTCCTTCCTCGGGCTATTTCTCAGATTGCTCGCTGGCTCACGGGTATTGAAATCCATCCCTCGGCCAAGATCGGCACCGGGTTCTTCATCGACCATGGGATGGGTGTGGTCATCGGCGAGACGGCAGAGATCGGAGATTACGTGACCCTCTTTCAGGGCGTGACGCTTGGAGGAACGGGGAAGGAACGAGGGAAACGCCACCCCACGCTTGGCAATCACGTGGTCGTCGGGGCCGGAGCCAAGATTCTCGGCGGAATCACGATCGGCGACAATGTGAAGATCGGCGCCAATTCGGTTGTGCTCAAGAATGTCGCCGCCAATTCCACCGTCATTGGAGTGCCGGCCCGCGTGATTAAAACTCAAGGCGAGCGGCTACCCGATGCCACCATGGACCACAGCAACCTGCCGGACCCCATCAGTGACCGGCTCTTGGCACTCGAGCAGGAGTTGATCGAATTGCGCAAGAAGCTGGAAAACCAGGACCCTCCACGCCTGTTTTAGCCTGAGTTCCGAGACCATAGCCGTAGCCAGATTTCCTCAAGCCACTGAGCGGAACCGTGTTTTCTTTGTGAGATGGTCGGTGCTGAGGAAAGACGACGCGGTCAAGGTGGACCGCGTCGGATGATGAGATAATGAGTTAGTTAGACAGGCAGGTGCTCATAAACGTCTTGCGTTCGTCGCCTTTGAGGCTCTTCGCACCTGCTTCTTTGTTACAAGATTTCATCTTGTTCTGCTGAGTCCCACCCGCCTTCGCCGCCTTTGCGGAGAGGCATTCTTTCATAAACGCCTTCCGCTCATCGCCCTTCCCTTCACCCAACCCTTTGGCAGTGGCTTCTTCGTTGCACGCCTTCATCTTGTTTTTCTGAGCCGGTCCAGCCATGGCAAACGGCGCGATGCACAGCCCAGACACAAAGAGGGATACCACCACGATGCCGGCTGTCTTCGTCATATGCATCTCCTTTGGTGAGAGTGGGGGTAGAAGAACGTGCATAGCATACAAAATTCTCCCAGGTGTGTCTCTTGGAATTTTAAGCATCTTCCCTAGCAGGCTCCTGAAGCACGATTCTGAGTCATCTGGAAGCCGCGCGAGACATGCGAGACTGGCGAAACGGGTTGAGTTGATCTGGTTTATCTGGTTTCTTTTGTTCATCTGGTTAGTCTCGTTCAACCAAACAAACCAAACAGACCAAATAAACAAGAGAAACCAGCCGGCGCTCGCGCTTCACGCGCCACGGCCTCTGCTGCTGGCGGACTGTTTCAGCATTCTTCTACTCGTAGTCCACGCGCATGAGACAGAGTCCATGAGGAGGGGCGGTCTGGCCTGCTGCAGAGCGATCCCGAGCCTTCAGAACCTCTACCAGACTGTCGGGGGTCCGTTTGCCCAGCCCCACTTCGACCACTGTTCCAACCATCGCGCGGACCATGTGCTTCAGAAACCGGTCGGCATAGGCCTCAATGTGGATCTGGTCGTCGTGGCGGATGACAGCGAGTCGTTGCAGATGGCAGATGGGATTGGTGTTGTCCGTGAGGCTTCCTTCGAAGGAGGAAAAGTCCTGTGATCCGATCAGCGTCGCTGCCGCCTGTTCCATGGCAGCCTCATTCAGCGGCCTGTAGATGTGCCACACGAATGCGCGATCGACTGTGGGGCGGGCCGGACGGTGGAGGATCCGATAGGTGTAGAGCTTGCCTCGTGCATCGTGTTGGGCATGAAAGCGTACGTCCATGAGGGCGGAGGAACGAACGGCAATATCTTTCGGTAGCACGGCATTGAGCGCCCGCATCCAGTTGGACGCGGGCCAATCCCGGTCCGTACGAAAGCTCGCGACTTGTCCGAGCGCATGCACACCGGAATCCGTACGGCCTGCGCCGATAACCGATACCGTGGCCCGGCCGACCTGGTGGATAGCTCGCTCGATGGCCTTTTGGATCGTGGGGTGATCGGGTTGGCGCTGCCACCCGGCGTAACAAGTCCCATCGTATTCCAAGACTAACTTGACCGTAGGCATCGACGTGAGGGATCGAACAGTACGGAGGTCATCGCGTGGCGAGTTTCGAGGAGGCGAGGAAGGTGTTGACGCCTTCCATGAGTGCTTCTGCCACGCGCGTGGTGAAGAGGCCGGTTCGGAGCAGGTCTTCTTCGGCAGAGTTTGAGATATAGGCAATTTCAGCCAGGATGCTGGGCATGCTGGTGAAACGGAGCACATAGAAGGGTGCGGTCTTCACCCCATGGTCCACCAGGGTGTAGTGGCCGTTCAGGTTGGTCACCATGGCCTCCTTGGCGGTCCAGGCGAGTTCGAGGGATGCTTCGAACTTCTTCGCCGTCAGGAGATCGGCGACGAGATATTCCCATCCTACGCCGGTGCTGTTGAGCGGGGTTCCATTTTCACGTGCCGCTACTTCGAGTGCCCGTTGATCCTTGGCCTCTCCGAAGTGGTAGATTTCAATCCCCTTCACGGAGCGTTGTGGGTGTGAATTCACATGGATCGACACGAAGAGGTCTGCCTCCTGCCCATTGGCAAACTTCGCCCGGTCTTCCAGCTCGACGAATTGGTCCCGTTCACGTGTCATGAGGACGCGGATTCCCGGCTGCTTGCTCAAGAGATCGCGCAATTTCAACGCGACCTTCAGCGTAATGTCTTTTTCTTCCGTCCCACGCTGCCCATGTGCCCCAGGATCTTTCCCCCCGTGCCCTGGATCGATCACAATGGTCTTAAAGGACTTGGCTCGCGGCTGTGCAGGCTGCGGAGGAGTGGGGAGTGGAAGCTCTAGGTCGGGCGTTGATTCAACAGGCGGAGCTGTCAGAGATTCGCTGCGAGGCACCACATCGATGACAAGCCGATGAGGATTCGCCAACGTGAGCAACTTGTAGCTTTGAAATGAGCCAGTTGGGAGAGAGACCTCAACCGACCGTTCAGAGCTCTGGGTAATGACAAAGGGCTTGGCAATCCTACCAGTTGCAAGTTTCGTCTTGGCGGATGGGCTCAAGGTGGCGTTGGGAATTTCGATGGTCACCCCCTCGGCCTGGAGCTGGGGATGTTTCCTGGGGCGGGCCTTCGCATCGAGATCGAGCACGAGCCTCGTCAACCCCGGCGAGCTGGCTGTCCGGAGGTTCTGAATCGTCGTCAGGTCGAATGCCGAGGGTGATAGTCGTACCTGGGAGGTGCGAGACCGCTTGGGCTTGGCAGGAGACTTCTGACGAGACTCACTCGTTGCCGCACATGCTTGGCCGGCGTGAAACGGATTGAGGGCATGGCCAGGGAGGTCGAAGACTCCGACCAGGAAGGTGAGGGTCAGGATGTGCCACAGGGCTGATCGCATGGGTGTGTACTGCGTTGACGGGATAGAGAATATTTCTCAGATGTTCGCGCCGTTGTCAAGAGGATTGACCGTCCCACGGTATGCCAGAGCCGATTGACAGTAGGCGGTGTGAGCAGTAGGGTCTCTGGTCATGGCACTCCACTTGATTGTCGATGGTTACAATCTCTTGGCTCAGACGAGCCGGATCGGTGGCGGGACAAGCCTCCATTCCGAAATGGCGCGCGAGGCCTTCTTGCGCGACTTGGCTGCCTATCGCCAACGAAAATCTCATGCGATCACCGTGGTCTTCGACGGGTGGCAGCAGGGATGGGGTACGGAACAGCGGGAGCATCGGCTCGGTCTTGAGATTATCTTCTCTCGACGGGGAGAAAAAGCCGATCAGGTGATTCAACGTCTGGCTGCCAAATTCGGATCCGCCTGCGCGGTGGTGAGTTCCGATCGTGAGATTGTCGACTTTGCGATGGCGCAGGGAGCCTTCGTGATGAAGGCCCAGGAGTTTGTCGGGAAACTACGCGAGGGACCGAACCAGAGCGGTGTATCGGCACACAAAGAGCTGGATACGGGAGAGGATCTCCGACCGAAGCGAGGTCCGGAGAAGCGCGGGAACCCGCGGAAATTGCCCAAGGCGTTGCGGCAGCGGAGCCGGCAGCTCAAGCGATTTTGAACAGGCGTTTCGCGTTCTCGGTCGTGATGCGTCCGATGGTGTCGACCGACATGCCTGGCGCATCGGCGTGAAGCTCCGCCAGCTTTTGCGCGACGAAGGACACATAGGCCGGTTCGTTTCGTGTGCCTCGGTGAGGGATGGGTGTCAGGTACGGGCAGTCGGTTTCGATCAGGAGGCGGTCCAGCGGAGCAGTTTTTGCGATGTCTCTGAGCATCGTCGCGTTCTGAAACGTGAGAATCCCGGAGAACGAGAGATAAAACCCTAAGTCCAGCGCATCCTTCGCCAGCCACGCATCCCCTGAGAAGCAGTGAAACACCCCGCCGATTTCTGACGC
>JANYBU010000212.1 GCA_025360665.1 Nitrospira sp. | reverse complement strand
CACCGTCTGGAACCGCCGTTCCAACGCGGCATCCTTCTCGATATGTTTCCGATATTCATCCAGCGTCGTCGCGCCGATCAAATGCAATTCGCCACGGGCCAGCATGGGCTTGAGCAGATTGGCGGCGTCCATCGCCCCTTCCGCCGCGCCCGCTCCCACGACCGTATGCAGCTCATCGATGAACAACAAGACTTGCCCCTCTGCCGTCTGCACCTCTTTGAGGACCGCCTTCAATCGTTCTTCGAACTCGCCGCGAAACTTCGCACCGGCCACCAACGATCCCATGTCGAGGGTGATGACGCGCTTCTTCTTCAGTCCTTCAGGCACGTCCCCTTTGATAATGCGAGAGGCTAGTCCTTCGACGATGGCGGTTTTTCCGACGCCGGGTTCACCGATGAGCACGGGATTGTTCTTCGTTCGCCGTGAGAGAATTTGGACGACGCGACGAATTTCCTCATCGCGCCCAATGACGGGATCCAGTTTTCCTTGCCCTGCCAGCCGGGTGAGGTCGCGGCCATATTTTTCCAAAGCCTGGTAGGTGCCTTCCGGGTCCTGGCTCGTGACACGCTGAGACCCTCGTACTTGTTGCAGCGCGCCCAAGAGCCGTTCCTTCGTCAGGCCAAGTTTTTTGAAGACGCCCCCTTCTTGGACCATGGCGAGGATGACATGTTCGACACTGAGATAGTCGTCTTTCAACGCTCGTTGTTCGTCTTCGGCTTTGGCCAAGACCTGGCTCAGCCGCGAGGCGACGTGGAGTTGTCCAGGGCTTGCCCCGGCGCCCTGTACTTGAGGCAACTTCGCCAGTGCCTGCTCCACCCCCTGGCGAACGGAGGGCACGGACAATCCTGCCTGTTCGAGGAGAGAGGACGCGAGACCCCCATCCTGTTCCACGAACGCAAGCAGAAGGTGCTCCACATCTATTCCCTGATGACTCCGCCTCGTGGCATGGGACGACGCGGTCTGGAGCGCCTCTTGTAGCTTGATCGTCATACGATTCATGTCCATTGGACCACTCCTCTCCACTCGGGTGTGTTGACTGTGTCAATTGACATAAGCATAGGATCTGGGAAGTCAACCTCCCGCGAGGGTCCATTGGCTTGACCCGACAAGTTCCCGCAGACTATTGTCTTTCATGTCACAAATTCTGACAGAAACACTCGCACTCTATCGGGGCGCCTTCCGCAAAACTGGAGAGTCTCTTGCCCGCGGCTGGATGACCATAGTGGCCGTGGTGGGATTTGGATTCCTTCTGGTGCTCGCTGGCCAGATTGCCTCGCCCCTCGGCATGGCCGGAGGATTTCTGCTTGGCGCGGTGAATGCGCTCCTGGTTGGCGCCACCCTGAGCCTGATCGAGCAATCGATTACCCATGCACGGGCACTCACCTTCCGCGACATTCTTGGCAGCGTCGGCCACTACTTTTGGGATGTCATCGGCATTGGGTTTATCCTGTGGCTGCCGCTCATGGCTCTTGACATGAGTATGCAGACCAACCCGTTTGGGCAACTCTTGTCGTACGCAGCCCTTCTGCTCATCTTTCTCTTACTGAACCCGGCACCGGAAATTATCTATCAAGTACGGCATGACTCCCCGCTCGACGTGTTCAAGACCTCGTACGAGTTCGTCCTCGAGAATTGGATGGAATGGTTTCTTCCGTTTGCGCTGATCCTGATCCCCGTCGTCCTCTCGCCCATGGGGCTGCAATCATTTTTTTCCCTCTCCAGTCGAGTGGGTAGGGGGGCGGGTTTAGACTTTTCCCAGCTCCTCGTGCTGCCCTTCACGATCTTCGGAAGTTGGCTGGACTTCATAGGTATCCCTCCCTCAATCGGCTGGTATATCGGACTGCTCTTTACGCCACTGCTGGCCGTGGCCATGTTATTGTTTCGTGGCCATCTCTTTGCATCACTACATGGGGTGTCACGCCGCCAACGCCGATTTGTCTCGCCATTCAAGTAGGGACGTGTGTGCTGGAAAGGGAGAGTTTCCGATTTTCCTGATCGGAAGCCGCTCAAGCCTTCCTAGTCCCTTCACCCCCCACAAGGGCGGATGATCTGCGAGAAAATTTGTTTGCCAGTTCCCTTGAGTGCCACGGGAAAATAGTGTATGGAATTACCTACAGTTTCTACAGTTAGCCTCGCTTCTCAAGGCTGAGAAAGAGCTTCACTCGTGCATTTGTCCATCTTCTGGCGGATCGTTCTGACCTCCCTCGTCATCATCGTGGTGATGGCCGGGGTGAATCTGTATGCCTTATTTCAACTGCGCCAGTTGACTGCGTTGAGTGCCAACATGGCTACTCACCATTACCCGGCGATCGAATCGGCCAAACGTCTGCTCACCGTACTCTATGCCCAACTTAATAGCGAAAAGAAGTATCTGGCCGTACGCGATGCCACGTTCTTGCAACATTTCGATGAAGAGGTCGAGGAATTCCATCGCGGGCTCCGGAGCCTTGAAACACAGGAACTCACTCCCCAAGGCACTCAGCTGCTCGAGGATACCAAGCGCCTGCAGCAAGAACGACTCACGATTTTCTATACAGAGTTGGAGAACGGCGTGGTGCCTCCAGCGGCCCGGTCTGCGGACTATGAAGGTCGGCGAGATGCCTTGATGGACCGCATCAGCGCCACACTCCAACAGTTTATCGATCTTCACGAGACGGGCATCAGTGTCGGCGTCAGCCGATCACGGGAGAGCTCGGCGCAAGCCGAAGCGGTGACTGAGCAACTGGTTCTGCTTGCACTCGTGTTTGGCATTGCGCTCGCCGGCTTTGCCAGCTACACGGTCCTGCGCCCGCTTCGTCAATTACAGAGCCATATCAAACAGATCGGGCAGGGCAATTTCCGCGCGTCCCTGAATATTCGAGCCCCCAGTGAGTTGCGAGACCTTGTCGACGCTGTGAATTGGATGGGCACAAAGCTACAAGAGCTGGACGATATGAAGGGGGAGTTTCTCGCCCACGTCTCCCATGAATTACGCACGCCCATGGCCTCGATCCAAGAAGGTACCCATTTGCTGTTGGATGAAATTCCAGGCCCCTTGACGCAAGAACAACGCACGACCTTGCGCATCATGGCAGACAGCAGCCGCCGACTCATCACTCTCATCTCCACCATTCTGGATCTTTCCAAGATGGACGCTGGGATGATGGAGTATCGAATCGTTCCGACAGATCTCAAGCGCGTCACAGATATGTCGGTCAACAAAGTCCGGCTCCTCGCCGATGCCAAGCATGTGCAGCTGGTGGTGGAGGCGCCTGCACAACGTGTGTGGGTCAAGGCTGATGCGCTTCGGATTGAACAGGTGCTCGACAATTTGTTCTCAAACGCCTTGAAGTTCAGCTCGGAAGGGGGCATTGTAAAGGTGCTCATGAAACCGGACTTGAAAGCGGGAGTCCTCGAAGTGAGCGTCTCCGATGGAGGACCCGGCATTCAGGCCGAAGACCTGCCGTATATTTTTG
>JANYBU010000191.1 GCA_025360665.1 Nitrospira sp. | reverse complement strand
TTAACTCGCTTCTGAGCTGTCCAAATTGATCGCGTACCGCCTTTCCCATCGAGAAGCCTCATCTCCATTTCCGCAACATGCCCCACGGCTTTCGTTATCGTCATTTGTTTCTTCTTCATCTTCGTTTTCTTGGCCTTCACGCCAGAGAGAACCGCAGAAGGATTCATCATCATCTTAACGGTGGCATAGCGAAAATACTCCAAGGCCTTGTCCTTCGGGGGACCGACCCGAGACCTGATTCGTGCCGTGTTCATGGCGTTTTCGAATACCTGATCGCTTGGCGGATCGAGCCTTCGTATGAACAAGACCATTGCCAGATCCTGTAGGACCCACTCAAAGCCCGCTGGCCGTGAAAGAATCTGAGGACAGGTAAAGAGAAGCGCCAAAAGAAAGGTGAGGCTCTCGGGATCTGGGAGGGATCGTTGCGTTCCGATTCCATAGGCCACACGACAACGTCCCTGTTCGTCCTTTCCCAATGACGCATTATAAGCTTCGTCCTTCATGAGCTGCTGGGATTGCAACCAGTCTCGATAGACCTCCGCCTGTTCTTTCAGGCGCTCCTTCAGGCCTACCGCCTCCGGAGAGTCGAACACGTAGGAGGTCATCTCTGCCAATTCGAGTATGTCCCGTTCCGTCGGGATACGCTGGCTTCTAACCGACGCTGCCAAAACGGTATGCGGGTTCGGCATTGGAGTTCTCCTTCCATTTAGCTAGCATCGGTATGATGCACGCTCTGCCTATAGCATCTAGCATCGGTGCGGGAAAGAGGCAAGAGGGCTTAGCGAAACGTCGAAGGTGAACACCGCTCAACTATAGGAAGGAGGAGACAATGGCAATCTGTCACCCGTGTGGGGAGGAGTTTGGGTCGGAGCAAGGCGTAAAGGCACACATGAAGAAATGTGAGTTCTACCAAGACCACAAACGAAAAAAGGCGGCTGCCTTAGGGAGGCTGCCTAAAGCAGCTGTCACATCCGCACCCATTCAACCGAATCCACCCGTTGAGGCACCGGATCCCACGGCGCTGCTGCAAAACCTTGTGAAGTCGATGTGCGAGGCCATGACGAAACAGGACACGCCACAAACACCCCAGCAACAACGGCGAACAATCCTGCAGGCGGCAAAGGCGCGGGTTATCGATCAGTATGGGACGCCGTTGGGTCAGATCACCGCGTCCCTGCGCGGAGCCGCGAAATTGCAGATTGAGCGAGAATTGGCCTCGCTGCCACTTGACGAGCTTCCATTTGAAGAAGTCTGCGAGATTGTCAGTGCCATTCGCGATCGGCTCTACGCCGTGACGTTCAGATGGCAAGCGCGGGAGGCTGATCGTCTGCGCGTTGAAGCCGAGACTCGTCGAAAGAAAGAGCTGGAAGCCTTGGGCTGCTTGATTCGGGCTGACCGTCGGAAACAAAGTTTTCTCACACAGGCGAACAATCAAGCCCACGCGTATTGCCAGGAGAAGGCCATCATCGGGTGGGATCACTTGAGTGTGCTTGCTGACGTCAAGTCACGACTCGAGGTATTCCTGACTGGGGATGAGCCGATTGTGGAGGCCCAGGCAATTGTGCGCTCGGTGTTGGAGGCTCGGTACGCGGAAGCTGAGGCGACACTGGCGACCGCGCAGGCGAAAGCCACTGAGCGATGGCATGAGGAGGTCGCCGCCGTGCTGGTGCTTGGGACCTTTCTGGCGATACCGCTGTTGGCCCAGTGGTACCCGATCCAGACGTTGGCGATTATCAGCTGGATCGAACGGATATTCTGCCGTACACCTGGGGCCGAGGCTGCCGCGCCGACCCCTGAGCCTTCGGTGCAGACGCCAGCAGCCGCGAGCGAGGAGGCGCGCCCACGCACTACGGGTCGGCGAAAGTATCCCGACACTCCCTCTAGTTCCGAGTCTCCCTGGGTGAATTCAGTTGGCGGAGAGCCTGCCCACGCGTAGACCACGGCACCCAGCTTGACTGCAATGGCCCGGCACTCCGCTAGCATTTGGGGGGAGCCTGGAAGCCTAGCACAGCAGAGCACAATTCCAAGAGGGGAGGGCGCCGGACGCAAGCGGTGCACGGC
>JANYBU010000175.1 GCA_025360665.1 Nitrospira sp. | reverse complement strand
GGCGAGAATCCGTGCGACCGTGGTTTTCCCCACGCCGCGGGTTCCGGAAAAGAGATAGGCTTGGGCAATTCGTTTCGTGGTGATGGAATTGACCAGCGTCTGGACGACATGCGGCTGCCCGATCACGTCATCAAACGTGCCCGGACGGTATTTCCTGGCAGAGACTTGGTAATCCAACGGCGCTACGCTCCGAGTTCTGAGTATTGAGTTCTGAGTGTTGAGTTAAAAAGAAATGAGTTTTCGTTCAACTCAGCACTCAACACTTCTCACTTCGAGAAAAAGCGGGGCCAGGTGATCCTGCGGCACACAGAACTGACCGCTTACCGTTGCTTCCTTCCGGACCTGGCGGGGTTCACAGGGTTCTGTTGCACAGGGCCCAGCCCCTTTTCCCTAACGATGAAAGATGAACGATGAAATATGAATGAGGAATCACAGAAACACTTGTTCTTTCATACCACGTTCAGCGCTCATCGTTCCGCATTGCTTTATCATGGCGGAGAGGGTGGGATTCGAACCCACGGTCCCATTGCTGAGACGCATGCTTTCCAAGCATGTCGATTCGACCACTCTCGCACCTCTCCGCACCGATTTTCGCGAGGCGGCATCTTAACACGCGGTCTGATGACCGGCAAGGTGACCACCAGTGCTCATCGTCATGCCATTGATCCTCCCGCGTCCACTTCCTATACTGCAAAGAACTCACGGGGAGATGTGGCGATGAAGATTCTCATCGGGCTTGGTATCCTAGTCGTCTTCATGGTGGCAGCCATCCTTTCGCTGCCCTTCATTATCGACCTCAACAAATATCAAGACCAGTATAAGCCGCTGATCGAAGAGGCGCTCAATCGCAAGATTCAGCTACAAGATATTCGCCTGACGATCTGGCCGCGGATCGGTGCCCGCGTGGCCGGGTTTACCGTACTGGACGACCCAGCGTTTGGTGCAACCCCATTTACCTCGCTCACGTCGCTGGACGTTGGGGTCAAACTCATGCCGTTGCTCAGCGGCAAGGTCGAGGTCGAAGAAATCACGATCCGAGCTCCTGTTATCACGGTCATCAAGAACAAGAACGGTGTCCTGAACGTCTCGACCATCGGTCGTGCAGGCGTTGAGTTGCCTGAAACTCCATCGCGGGCGCCGATTCCATCGACCGAAGGCCCGCTCAAAATCATGGCACTGTTGGCCGTGGATCGAGTCTCTATCGTCGGCGGAACACTGACCTACCGTGATCTGTCAGCTGCCAAACCGACTGAGTATGTGTTGCAGGACATGAAGTTGCTGCTCCACTCCATTCGTCTCGGCCAAACCCCGAGCCTGCATTTCAGCGCCCTTGTCCAACCGTTCAATCTGCCGGTGACGCTGGAGGGCACCTTCGGTCCACTGAAAGAAACCACGGATATTGACTCGATACATCTTCAACTTGGCTTGGGGAAAACTGATTTCACCATCGCAGGGAAAACCGTTGGCCAAAACGCGACTGTGAACATCAGTTCGCCGGTGATCAATACGGCTAATCTACCGATGACGCTTCCGCTGAATAAATCGGTCGACATCAAGGATCTCCGGATCGCTGTGGAGGTAAAGGGACAAGAGGCCAAACTGACTGCCCTTTCATTCCAACTGTTCGACGGACAGGTGAAGGGACAGGGCACCCTTATCGCCGGTTCCGCCGCCCTGCCATTCAATAGCACCATGACAATCCAAGGACTCCAGCTCGGTCCTGCTCTTGATGCCGTCGCGGCGACACAAGTGTCGATCAGCGGGACAGCAGGAGCCGACCTCGCGCTGCAAGGCCGCGGTTTCTCCATGCCGGACCTCACCAAGTCCCTGGAAGGGACAAGCCACGTCGCCGTCAAAGATGGGAAGATCGAGGGCGTGAACCTCCTCCAGGAGGCCATCTCTATCCTCAAAGTCGCCGGCATCTCGCTCGATAATGCCAAAGCCACTGTGTTTTCGACGATCGAGACAGATCTTGCGATCAAACAAGGGATCATCAATGTCCAGCACCTCTTGATGGATAGCCACGACTTCCAGGCCACGGGGGGAGGCACCATCGGGTTTGATCAGACACTAAACCTCACCATGCACCTCAACCTATCGCAGGATTTGAGTCAAAAGATTGCCGGCGCTTCTCCTGCTGCCAAGCTCGCAATGAAAGAAGGCCGATTGAGTCTACCGCTGATCATCACCGGGACCGTGCAAGCACCGTCGTATGGGTTAGATTCGAAAGCCTTGACGGGCAAGATCCAGGAACAGGTGAAGGAGAAAGTGAAAGAAGTGTTGGGCGATCTCCTCAAAGGCTCGACCAAGCCGGACGACCTCAAACAAAAAGGCCAGGACTTTTTGAAAGGACTCTTAGGCCGATAAGAGGAGTGCGAGCAGAGAGTGTCTGATCAACCCATACTCTCAGCCATCATACTCTCCACATTCACATTCCCTCTGTATTCGACTCGTTCCGATTCTTTCGCCGCCTGTCTGTGGCGGAATGCCCCCATCCAGTCCAAATAAGCCACAGATATGCAGAGCAATGCCGCCATCTCACATATCTGCCCACTCCTCCTCTGTACGTATTTTCAATGCAATGGTCTTATGCTTGTCAACGGCATTGACTTTGCTTATTTCCGACAACCATTACTCCAGTTGCGATCATTGCGTCCCTATGATGGTCTCAGTTAAATAGCTAGGGAACATTGGGCTGAATAGCACCTCGACTCTCAACGCATCCTCTGCGCCTGGGGGATGGAATCATGGGCATTCACTCATTCTGGTGAGAGGAGGGTTCGATGAAAAAGTGGCTCTGGTTTTTCATTATTTTGGCTTGTCTCATGACACCGAGACTTGTCGCGGCCGCTGATGCTCCAGCGATGGGGGAGGCCCCAGTGGTTCCCGCACCACTCGACGTGGTGACGTTGAAAGACGGCGGTGTGCTCTATGGTGAAGTCATCGAAATGTCCGGCGGGGTGTTATCGATCAAGACTGCCGCGGCTGCGGACAATATCGTCAAGATAAATTGGGCCAATGTGTCGAAGCTGGCCATCAACCACCCCATCCCCTTTCATCTCAAGGAAGGAACGGTGCTGATCGGGACGGCCACAGAGGGCCCCAACGGGACCATCAATGTGCGAGCCGAACCGCTGCGGGGGACGCTGGAGGTTCCGATGGATTCGATCACCGCGCTGAATCCAATTATCCAAGCCCCGGTCATCTATTCAGGCAGTCTGACCGGCGGCTACTCGCAGACGACCGGGAACAGCCATCTGAAAAATGCCAGTTTGCTCGGAGACTTCGTGGCTCGGAGTGAGCAGCTCCGCCTGTCGCTCAACGGTCGCTACATCTATGGTGACAACTCCAATACCCTCATTGCACGAAATGCGCGCGGGACGATCAAGCTGGACTTCTTTATCACCAAACGGTTTTTCTGGTTCGCGTCCGCCTACTTTGAAAACGATCGGTTCCAAGATCTGAAAATGCGAACCGCCCTCGCCACAGGACCTGGCTACCAGTTTATCGAGCGTGGAGATTTCTCGGGCATCTTGAAGGATATGACATTGTACGCAGAGGCTGGTCTTGCCTACTTTAATGAGGACTTCCGGGTCGCGGACGATGCCTCCTCCCTCCGCGGCCGCTGGTCGCTCAAACTCAACTGGCCGATCTTGGATGATCGGGTCACGTTCTACCACTTCGATGAATTGTACCCATCGTTACAAAATACCAAGAATTATTATTTGACGATGGACAACGGCGTACGCTTCAAAATATTCGAGGGCTTCGTGAGCGGCTTCCAAGTGACGACGCGATTTAACAGCAATCCGGCGAGGGGCACCGGGGATACGGACAACATGTACCTCTGGACCCTTGGATACAACTTCGACACGACCAGGAAACGGTAGTTCCGACAGTAGTCAACACAGTAAACCCGATTCCTCGTGAGGAGAAACCATGCTGAAAGAATTCAAAGACTTCGCCATGAAGGGCAACGTGCTCGACATGGCGATCGGTGTGATCATCGGCGGAGCATTCGGGAAAATCGTCTCCTCGCTGGTCAGCGATGTGCTCATGCCGCCTATCGGCTTGCTGATGGGCAAGGTCGATTTCTCGAGTCTCTTCCTCAATCTGTCAGGGACGCCACAGCCGTCTCTTGCAGCCGCGAAAGCCGCGGGAGCCCCGACGCTCAACTACGGGGTGTTTCTGCAAAGCGTCTTCGACTTCATCATCATTGCGTTCGTGATCTTCATGTTGGTCAAGCAGGTCAACCGGCTTAAGAAAGAAGCGCCTCCGGCGCCTCCAGCACCACCGGCAGGGCCGACCAACGAAGAGAAACTATTGATGGAGATCCGCGACGCTCTGAAAGGCCGCCACTAGGAGCCTTTCCGACATTACTGTTTGTGACGAGGCGAAGGAGGTGCGGCCAGATGCGAGGCCGCAGGCCTGGAGAAACCGGAGGCGTATTCACTGGAATACGTTGAGGATTTTTTTAGACCGAGAACGAAGCAGATGGTTGCGAATCGTTCACCGCAGTAGAACGGTCAATGTCGGACAGGCTCCTAATCACCACCGTTGCTAGGAGATTCCCACGATGCGGGGTGGGAAGACTCACACGATAGATGACCCGCGCGATCCAGAAGGAGGAGATCATTATGCAGGCATTCAAAACCGCCATCCTAGCAACAAGCTTGGTCGCTCTGGCAGGCTGTTCGTACTTGAAACAGCCTGCCGTTTGTATTGACCGTTGGTACGGCTATGCGCAACACGATCAATGTCCCGCCTCCGATGCATCGAAGGATATGGCCGACAATGCATCGAAGGATACGGCCGCCCGTCTCGCGGCTCTCGAAAAAGAGCGTCAACGGCTAGCTGCCGAGCTGGATGCAGCACGGAAGCAGAATGGCGCCCTGAGCAGCCGCGTGAGCGATCTGGGACGACAGCTCGCCGACCGCGATCGGGAGATCGCCTCCCTTCGCTCCGGTACCGGCGATCTGGAGCGACAGTTAGCTGCCGCGAAGCAGCGCACCGCTGATCTCGAGGCACAGCTCGCCGCGATGGGCGGCGTTGCCGGCGACAAAGACAAACTCGCCGCCGAGCTGGCCGCTGCCAGACAACGGATCACGGATCTCGAAAAACAGCTGGCGGACTGTGAAGCCCGCGTAACCGATCTACGAAGCCAGCTGGACCAGACTAAGGGCAGCCTCGCCAAGGCTGAAAAGGATCTGCTGAAAGCGCTGCAACCGGAAATTTCTAAAGGCACGGTGTCGGTCCACCAATCCGGCGACGTCCTCACGATCAATTTGGCTTCCAGCCTGCTGTTCGATTCGGGGCAAGACCAGCTGAAGGCCGGCGGAACCGATGCCTTGAAGCGTGTGGGCGGCGTCCTCAAAGACTTCTCGGAAAAGCAGGTGCACGTGGCGGGATACACCGACAACGTTGCCATCAAGGGTTTGTTGCAGAAGAAGTTCCCGTCCAATAAGGAGCTCTCGGACGCTCGTGCCAATAGTGCTGCTCAGGCGCTACGGGACGGCGGTGTGAGCAGCAACCTCTCGGCCGAAGGCCAGGGGGACAGCAACCCGATTGCCAGCAACAACACAGCAGCGGGGCGTGCCAAGAACCGCCGCGTTGAAGTGATCGTCAAGTAACGGTAAAGGAAGGATTCATTTCTTCCTGAGCCTGCAGCAAAGAAGGGGCTCTTCCCAGTGGGAAGAGCCCCTTCCCAGTGGGAAGAGCCCCTTCCTCTTGATGGACCTCTCGGTTAGAAGCAACAGGTGGTCTGCTCGAGTTTTCCCGCGACCGTCTCTCCCGGCACCGTTGCCAGAATCCTGTAATGTCCGAGCCTCAATTCCTTTCCGAACGCTTCACCGACCAGGACATGCTGATGGTCCCATGACCGGAAGTAAGATCGCCCTTCTTTCAGCCCATCAAACTCATGCCCATCAAGCGCCTTAATAACCGCCAGGGTATCCGTGGTTCCCGCTCTTCTGACGGCTTCCAAATTTGTGCCATCGCGGCATAGCCGAGGAAACAGTGCGAGGTTGGCGTGTGGTTGTACTTATCGCACGCACTGGATGAATCGTCGTGACCCATCCGTGTCGATCGTTGGGTCCTAGATCAGGTCCCCGACAGGCACTGTTGGCATAGCACGGAGGCCGACCGATCTGTTCATCTGTAATTGGTGCAGCGTGCGACTGTGTGGCAATCAAATAAAAGTGGCTGCCCACTATCAGAGGAAGCAGAACAATCCCAAGCATTGAACAGGCGGCTAGGGGTATGGCCTAGAAAGATCCGTCCGCAAACTGAGGCCTACGGCCGGTAGCAGATCTTAGCTGAACTGATCCCACGTATCGCACTGTTTGATCGACCAGAACACCGCCTCCTTGAGTTTCTTCAACGGCACGTTCTCCGGATCGCGCATGGCTTGTAGTGTCTTGTCGAGATCATAGAGCGGCTGGATCGATCGCTTGTCCGGAATTTTTCCCAAAGCCCAGGCCACTTCCGTGAGCACGGACCAGTCTGTCTTGGGATCCTTCAGCTTGGCCAGCAGCGGCGGCACGACCGAGGCATCCCCATGTAGTCCGCCGAGTTGGCCCAACCCCTTGGCTGCTGCGCCTTGCACCTCGAGATCCGGTGACGTATTCATGATCTCAACCAAGAGCGGAATGCCCTCTTTGCCGAGATTGCCCATCGCCCCAATCGCTTGTTTCGCCAGGTCACGATCCTTGAGCACCTCTTTCAGCTTCGGCAAGGCCTCGTCGGCTTGCATCTCGCCTAAGAGAGAAATAATTTTGAACTTTCTGGCCTGCGGCGTGTCGGATAGATCGAGCAACTTTAGAAGGCGCTCCGGCTGACCCCATTCAGCGGCCAGCAACAAGGGAAATT
>JANYBU010000163.1 GCA_025360665.1 Nitrospira sp. | reverse complement strand
GGCGAGCGCATAACTCCCTCGCACATCCTTCGTGGCGGTTCGTACCGCCTCAGCCAGCTTCATGCCCTGCTCAAGATATTTGTCGATCAGATGCGCGACGACTTCCGTGTCCGTTTCCGAATGAAACTTGTAGCCCTCTTTCTCCAATTGCTGTTTCAACGGCTGATAGTTTTCGATGATGCCGTTGTGCACGAGCACGCAGCCTTTCGAGCGGTGCGGGTGGGCATTTTGCTCCGAGGGCTTCCCGTGCGTCGCCCATCGCGTGTGGCCGATTCCCACGGTGCCCTTGAGTTCTTTCTCCTTGAGCGCCTTCTGAAGATTGGCGAGTTTACCGACCGTGCGCCGAATTTCGATTTTGCCGCCTTGCAGCACCGCGACGCCGGCTGAGTCGTAGCCTCGATACTCCAACTTGGCGAGGCCGCCGATCAGAATCGGCACCGCCTCCTGCTCACCCACGTATCCGATAATTCCACACATAGGGTATGTCTACCTCCGCTTTTTAGCCTGATTGCCCTCTGAGACAGATGCCTGTTTCTTCGTAAGGCGAGTGAACTTCGTTTCACGTTTCACGTTTAACGTTTCACGATTCGCGCCGATTTGCAGTGCCCGCCGGCGCGCGGCCCATCCTGCACGATTCACTTGGGGTGCCCGCGCGATCGCCAGAGCATCCGCAGGCACATCCTCCGTGACCGTAGTGCCGGCTGCGATGATGGCTCCCGCCCCCACCGTGACCGGTGCGATCAACTGCGTATCGCTCCCGAGAAACACTCCATCCCCGATCACTGTCTGAAACTTCCGCACACCGTCGTAGTTACAGGTGATGGTGCCGGCGCCAATGTTGACCCCTTTCCCAATCTTTGTGTCCCCCAGGTAACTCAGATGGTTCGCCTTCGATCCTTCCCCCAGATCGGTTTTTTTCATCTCGACAAAATTCCCGACCTTGGCCTTCTTCCGCACCACCACACCGGGACGCAGATGGACGAACGGGCCCAGGCGCGCATCGTCCTCAATATGAGAATCGGCAAATACGCAGTGATCGAGAATCTCAACGCCATTGCCGACGGTGCAATCCGTCAGGCGTGTATACGAACGCAGCACACAATCATCCCCAATGACCGTTGTCCCTTCGAGCGTCACGTTGGGGTAGAGTACCGTGTCTTCCCCGATCCTGACCGCCGCGTCAATCCAGGTTGAGGCCGGATCGATCATCGTCACCCCGGCATCCAGCCAGCGGTCCCGAATCTGCTGCCGCACCACCTGCTCAGCCTCGGCAAGCTGTCTGCGCGTATTCACTCCAAGTCCTTCGTCGGGATTGTCGAGCACCATAGCGGCCACGCGCCGCCCCTGCTCCGCCGCGAGATGGATGATATCCGTCAAATAATATTCCCCTTGCGCGTTGCTGGGATTGAGTTTTTCCAAGGCGCTGAAGAGAAACTCCCCGTCGACCACATAGGTGCCCACGTTGATTTCACGGATCGCCTGTTCCTCTGCATTGGCGTCACGATCCTCGACGATACGTGAGACACCCCGCTCGGCTGAGTGCGCACGCACGACCCGCCCGTATCCGCTTGCGTCTTCAAGCATCGCGGTCAGAACGGTCACGGTCGCGCGCGCCGCCTCGTGAATACGAAGGAGTTCGCGCACGGTCTTTTCTTGAAGCAGCGGCGTATCGCCGTTCAGAATCAGATAACATGATGGAGCGCCCCGTTTGCCCACCGCAAACACAGGGCGGCTCTGCAAGACCGCATGGCCCGTGCCCAATTGCTCCCGTTGTTCCACAATCGCAACTGGGTAATCGCCGCGCTTTGCTGACGTCCCGCGGTCGATTACCTGGCGAACCAGATCGGCCTGATGTCCCACCACGACAGCCACACGATCCCCGGCAACGCGCAATCCGAGCCCAACTGAATAGAGCACCATCGCCTGGCCGGCCACAGGATGCAGCACCTTCGCCTGCTTTGAGCGCATACGTTTCCCAAGCCCGGCAGCCATCACGATCACTGCAAGGCCCGCAATCTTCCCCTGCTGGACCGGGCTGACCGACTTCTTCACCGCCGAGACTTCAGTGGCTCGTGAACGACTCATCCGATCGGCACTCCCCTTTCAGGCTGTTTGACCGTACTCCACTTCGTCGCGGCAGTCGCAGCAGTCACGGCCGATGCCAGGGATGTGGACGGTGCACAGAGCCCGCCTGAGACAATGAGCTTCATCGCCTCTTCTACGTTCATATCGACGGACGTGACTTCATGCTCCGGCACCAACAGGAAATAGCCCGACGTCGGATTCGGTGACGTCGGGACATACACGTGGATCAGTGGCTC
>JANYBU010000145.1 GCA_025360665.1 Nitrospira sp. | reverse complement strand
CTGTCGTGTTGCACTTGGAGTTAGAACTCAAGGATGCTAATGTTCCAATTCATATCGCACAGCGCCCAGCAGATGCGGCATGCTAAAGGGCTTCTGGAAGGTCTGCCGTGCCCCGAGGAGTTTCGCGACATCCAAGACATTCTTTTCCTCTCCTGCGCCTGAGATCGCGATCACCTTGGCATCAAGGAATTCACGCGTCAGCTCCAGAAGCATGTCCAGGCCATTCAGTTCGGGCATGACAATGTCTGTGATGACCAAATCCGTTGGCCTGTGGCGGTACAGCGAAAGTCCCTCACGACCGTTGGTAGCCTCCGTGACCTCATACCCTGCCGCTTCAAAAGCGGAGCGGAGGAGTACACGGATGATTTCTTCGTCATCGATGATCAGAATCGTCGCCATGGCAAGAAACACTCCTGCTATTCTCTATGAGAACGGAATTCCTGAGCCCTGTACGGATGCTCCCCACCGTGCCGGGCGAGAGGATTAAGTATTCCAGGCGATGGCAATGAAGAAATCCTGAGCGCGGAGCAGAACATCACGGTAGCCGACGCCCCGCCTGGAGAACAGCGCAACCGGGTGAGGGATGCACATGCCTAGCCCGCATTATTCATGAACATTTCTACTGCATCGCGGATTCGTCGCTGCAACAAGCCTGGACGCGGTCGGCACGGCGTCCAGGCGGGCTCGCCTTCGGTCGGTCAACACACTGTGTCAAGTATGCCTCCCTCTCTCGCGGCTCCGCGCGCCTGTCTCGCTTGGCGACTGCGCGATTTCGCCACGAACTGTCATGAATAATGCGGGCTAGCAACGAGTAGCGACATCGCCACTTCAGGGTTCCTCATCTTCGATGTCGTCGATCGACCCTTTGATCCCCGCGACAAAAGCCTCCGGCTGGGCCAAGGCGTTCTCCGTCAGTTGAAACTCAAAAACCAATACACCGTCTTTATCGACTATGATCAACCGATAACCCTGTTTCACCGACACGCCCCAGTTTGAGGTGATCCAATAGGCCACGAGCCTAACACAGTGAGAAGCAGACTTCGATATTGAAAGATCGAGGATGGTGGCGACGGATGGATAGATGATGATGTCAGCAGGAGCGGTTGAAGAAGCTCACGCTTCACGAACGGCGAGAGACGGGCCACGCTTCTCAAATGGTGGTTTCCTGAAGTGGCGGAGAGGAAGCACCGAGGAGCCAGATCATCCACCTGGCGAGACTCCGAAAAGCGGAACAACCGGGCACTTAGCCTACTCCTGCCCGGAGAACAGATGGGACGGGGCCTGTTGATCCCTGTGCTCGCACAACTCGCGGCCTTCGAAGGATGGGGAAGGAGCAGCTAGCTGCCCTTCTTGCTCGCAGAGCCCCACGATGAAAAGGATTGGAAGGACACCCACGTTGGTCCTGTGCTCCTGGAACGCGCGCACTGAGAAGGGCCGCGTTCGACGGCCACACCTAGACCAACATGGGCGCCCTTCCTAGTGGGGAAAAGCAAGCGAGCTAGGAAGGATCAATTAGATGGATGACGGTCGCTCGATGCGCGCACTAAAGGGCGTCTTCGGCCACTCCCCTAAAGACAGGTGTAGAGAATTGGAGGGCCCTCGCCCGAGTTACTGGCACATCCCGGGAAATCGATTGCAAAGCGATCGGAGCGTAGGGCGGGTGAGAAAGTCTCGCGCAGTGGGAGATCAATCAGCCCCCGTCCCTGAAGAGAGAACGAGCGAGCTTGAAGGATAGGCGGGAATAGCCAGATCATCCTTCCAAGTTTGCGCGTACTCACTCTGCGTATGAAGGCTGCTAGGCTGAATCTAAAACTTCGCGCGTCGAACGACCACAGCCGCACAGTGGGAGTTCCGCGAGCACCTGGATCATCCAGGTCGCCCTTGTCCAATTTTACTTTCCGTCCCCTTCCAGAGCCGGACGATATTGTCCTTGTGCTTGATCCAGATAAGCCCACTGACAACCAAGGCAAAGACTAGAAATTCCTGACGCTGTTCGTTCACGATCGCCACGACCGGAAAGCACCAGAAGGCCGCCAGCGCGCCACCGGATGAATAGCGCCAGATCGCTACAGCCCCCAGCCAGATCAACAACAAGAGGAGTCCGATAGAGGGAGACAGGCCTAAGACCGCTCCCACGGCGGTCGCCACGCCCTTCCCTCCTTTAAAACCCAGAAACGGCGAGAAGACGTGCCCGAGGATCGGCGAGAACGCAACGACCATGATGAAGGATTCAACGGTGAGCCAGTGCATGGCGGCCCACCCCATCACCCATCCCTTGCCCATATCCCCCAGGAGTGTGAGCACACCGGCTTTGGTGCCGGATACGCGCAGCACGTTGGTGAACCCGACGTTCTTGCTCCCGAGCGTACGAGGATCTGGCAGTCCCATCGCCTTCGACACGAGCACACCAAAGGGAATGGCGCCCAGCAGACAGCCGAGTATCGTCATCAACACCCAGAGGAGTTCTTCGTTCATGGATTAGGGGATGACTGAGGAAAGATATGCGCGATCCATGTGCTCACACACGGCTAGTAGGTTTCCGTAAAACCATCGTGGTTATCTGGAAATCAACAATTAACATGTCTGAGATGACGAAGGGATGGTCCCGCAGGATGCTCAAAAAGTCCGTCCAGCAAGGCCGCAGCGAGTGAAGGGCCGAGGCGTACCCTCTGGGGTACGTTGAGGGTCTGAACGATGCGAGAACGCCGCTGGCGGGCTTTTTCAGCATTCTGCTACAGTCCCTTGGCTACGACCTGCTTCCAGAAACTCCACACATATTGACCGCCTGAGACATAGCCAAGCACCAGTGACAGATAGAGCGTGACGATACCGGCGAGATGCAGATTCCCGAGATCGGACAAGAACGTGCCCTCAAGGACCAACAGCACGATCGCCACGACCTGCAGCGCCATCTTGTACTTGCCCGTCGTCTCAGCCGCGATCACCATGCCTTCGCCTGCGGCAATGGCACGAATGCCCGTGACCGCAACCTCGCGAGCGATGATCAATATCGCGACCAGTGCACTCACACGATCGACGTTGACCAGGAGAATCAAGGCAGAGAGGACCAACAACTTATCGGCGATGGGATCGAGCAGCTTCCCGAGTGTGGTCACTTGGCCGTTACGGCGAGCCAGATAGCCATCCAATAAATCGGTCAATGCTGCGACGACAAAGACGATGGCCGCACTGAGAGATCGGTTCGGGGTCGGCGTGGCAAACAGCACCACGAAGACAGGAATCAAGAGGATCCGTGTAAGTGTAATGAAATTCGGTAGGTTGAGCGATTCCTGCCCGACTGATTTCCATGCCGCCGGTACGCGATTCATCAGAGACCTATTCCGTTAGCAGGTTTCGGAAAAACTGTCGTGGCACGCGAAAACTTCGATGGTCAGCACGTCTGGGACAACAGGAGACCACTCCCGCAGGATAGTCGCGCGAGACAGGCGGGACGAGCGAGACGGGCCAAACGAGGTGGGAACCCAATCTGTCCACGTCGCGCCTTTCTCGCATGTCTCGCGCTTCACGCGCCACGATCTGTGGCGCTGGCGGACTTTTCCAGCATCCTGTTAGATGATGCCATGCTTCAGCAAGTCATGCAGATGCACGACCCCGACAATTCGCTTGGCGTTGTCCGTGACGACGAGCGTGGTGATGGCATAGCGCTCCATCATTTCGACCGCCTTGGCTGCCAGCTCATCCGGTCCGATCATCTTGGGGCGGCGCGAGGCCAAGGACCCCGCTGTCCCCCTAGAGAAATCCCCGCCCTGCTGGACAAACCGCCGCAGGTCGCCGTCGGTAATGACCCCCACGAGTGCGCCGGCTCGATCGACAACCGTGGTCATACCGAGTTTCTTCGCCGACATTTCCAGAAGGGCCACCGAGGTTGAGACCGTCTCCTGCACTTGAGGCAACTCCGCCCCAGCATGCATCACGTCCCGCACTTTCACCAGCAACCGGCGTCCCAGCGTTCCACCGGGATGGAACTGCGCAAAATCCTGCTCCTTGAACCCGCGCTTCTCGAGTAAGGCCACGGCCAAGGCGTCGCCCATCGCAAGCGTCGCGGTCGTGCTCGCCGTCGGCGCAAGTCCCATTGGGCAGGCCTCTTCTGCAACGGACACGTCCAGCGCAACGGCGCTATTCTTGGCCAGCGTCGAACCCATTCGGCCGACGATCGACACGACCGGAACTCCCATGCGCTCCATGAAAGGCAGGAGCTGCAGAATTTCCTGTGTTTCTCCGCTATTCGAAATCGCAATGAGCACATCACCGCGCGCCAACATGCCAAGATCGCCGTGGAGCCCTTCGGCCGGATGGAGAAAGAACGACGGAGTCCCGGTACTTGCCATCGTAGCGGCAATCTTCTGCCCGATCAAA
>JANYBU010000161.1 GCA_025360665.1 Nitrospira sp. | reverse complement strand
CCGCGTCGAATACGGCCCCAGAAGTCCATTTCCCACCGGAGATCCAGGGCGCTGTTCCAGAGATCGAAAGTTGTTCCAGGGGTGGCAAATACCTGTGGACCAGATCGTTGTCCGGTTGCCAGCCCCAAGCCAGCCAACGTGTTCTTGGACACGGCGATATTGGTGTAACTGCTGGAGAGATTCATTTGCGGATAGAGGCCGGCGGCAGCCGACATGACGGAGGCGCGCCCTTCGAGGACCCGGGCAACCGCCCGTTTTACATCATGATTCTGTTGTAGGGCTCGTTCGATCAGACCGCTGAGTTCGTCATTCTGAAAGGTCCTCCACCACTCGGCCTCCGGCTGGTGATCCGAAGCAGTCGACGCCTCGGTGGTATTCGTCATGCGTGACCAGTCGTCAGGCACTTCCAGCGGGGGGCGTTCGTAATCCTGCCCTTGCAGGCAGGAAGAGAGGATCAGACTCACCAGCATAATTGCGAGACTGTTGGCAGTGGTGCTCATCGCGCCTCGTTCTGTGGCGGGGGAATCGATGAGGGTTGCGCCTGTCCGGTGTTGCCCAAGGCCCGCCGCTCGATGAAGACATCGACCTGTTGCCCGGCATAGACAGGGAATGGTGGACGATCGAATCGATAGATGATCTGGAGGACCCGTGTGTCGACTCGTTCGATGTTCTCTCCCGTCAGCGACTTCTTGGGAACCACATAGGGCTCAATGCGGACAAAAGTTAGCGGAATCTTCGTGCCGGCCATGGACTTGAGGGAAGCCACTCCTGATGCGTGTGGAACGACCAGCGGCGCGTTTACCTCGTCGACGTCGGCCCGAACTTGCAGCTGCTGGGTCTCGCCGAGCAGCATGAGCGGCTCGCTCGATCCTGGGGTTGCGTATTCTCCCGCTCGAACATTGACCTGCAAGATCGTTCCATTGCGCGGAGCGCGGACGGTGAGGCGGTCAAGCAGGATCGTGATCTCGTCTCGCTGGGCGATGGCCTGTTTCAGATTCGCGTCGAAGCGTTGCAAGCCGCGTTTCGCCATTTCGAGAGCGTACCAGGTGCGTTTGAGATCGTCCTCGCTGACGGCTCGTTGATCGTGGACTGACTTGAGTCGCCGCAATTGCGTGTCGAGATCTCCGATCCGGTACTTTTGTTCGTCGATCTGGGCTTGCAGCGGAGGGATCGCCGCCTCGCGGGTCAGCAGTTGGGCGCGCAGATCCCGATCGTCGAGTTGAAAAAGCGGTGCCTGCTCCATGACCTGTTCGCCGACTGCCACAAATACTTTGGTAATCAATCCGGCGACCGGGGGGGCAATGCGGACGTTCTCATTCATGGCTTCAATAATGCCCGACGCCGCGACGGTCTGTTCGTACGGTGACCGCGGGGGCTCTGAGATCGGCGTCGGCATCGGCTCTGTCTTGTTGGCTCCGATGAGAACCCAGGCGGCAAACCCCACGCCGGCAAGGGCCAGCCAGACGCTCAATCGTTTCACGATGATCATGCCGTTCCTTCTCGTGCGATCGGTTCGATGCTCACAATCCGTCCATCCGTGAGTCTGGCCAGGCGGTCGCCGAAGTGAAAGATGCGGCTGTCGTGCGTCACGACGACGACACAGCGGTCCGGCGATCGCCCGACTTCGCGCAAGAGTTCCATGATCTTCTGTCCGTTCGGGCCGTCCAACGCTGCGGTCGGTTCGTCGCAGATAAGCAGGCGCGGTTCGTTGACCAAGGCTCTGGCGATGGCCACCCGTTGTTGCTGTCCAACGGATAAGTTCTTGGGCAGGAACTCCGCTCGGTCACTGAGGCCGACGCGGTCGAGCATGGCTCGTGCTCGTCGCAAGGCCTCGGGGCGTCCAATCTTCTGGATCAAGAGCGGCACAGCCACGTTTTCGGCTGCAGTCAATGCGGGTAGTAGATTGAACTGCTGATAGATAAAGCCCATCGTTTGGCCTCGGAATGTCGTGCGTTTGCCTGCCGGCAGCTCGCCGAGCGGCACGCCTAGCACGTCGATGTTACCGTCATCGATATCGAGGATGCCGGCGATGGCGGACAAGAGCGTGGTTTTCCCGCCGCCTGATTCGCCGACGAGCAACAGCATCTCGCCCAAATAGATGTCGAGATCGATACCTCTGAGCACCGTGACCTTCGTGTCGCCGGTGCCGAACGATTTGACGATGCCGCGTGCGCGGACTGCCGCTGGTTGTGCTTGGCTGTCCATCATGCTCACCGAAAGACAATCGCCGGTTCCAGCCGGGCGAGTTTGATAATGCTGATCAATGCCGAAAATGTACAGATGGCCAGAAGAGCCACCAGTACGAGGAGCAGTAACTGCCAGGTTTCGATGAAGGGCAACCCGCCGCTCTGTGCGGTCAAAAATCCAAATACCGTTGCGAGTCCGATGCCGACGCCGTAGCCAGTGAGGCCGACGGTAAAGGCCTGCAACAGAATCATCCGCGCTAACGTGAATGTTGATGTGCCCATGGCCTTGAGCGCGCCGAACTGTCGGAGGTTTTCGACTGTGAACAAGTAAAAGGTTTGTCCGGCAATGGCCATCCCGACGATAAATCCCAAGAGAATGGTGGTGCCGAAGTTGATGCCGATGCCAGTGTTCTTGAGCACCCAGCCGATGGTCTTCCATCCGAACTCTTCGGCCGTGAACGCGCCCAGGCCGGTTTGTTCGTGGATGCGCCTGGTCACTTCTTCGACGGGGACTCCGTCTTTGGGTTTGGCGAGCACGTAGGAAAGCGTGCGACGTTCGCGCGGCACATAACGGATGGCGCGTTCATAGGTTGTGTAGACCACGGGAATGTTGGTGAAGCTCTTTTGCGTCTTGGCAATTGCGACGACGCGGGCTAGCTTGTCATTTACTGAGCTGACCACCAAATAGTGCGTAGCGTGCTCTCAATAATCACCTGATTTTCCGCTAGAAATGCCACTCGTGAGGGAAGCTATACGCGCACACTTTGACGGTCTCATCAGTAACTCGAAGATCGTGCCGACCTTCATGACGGTGGGGCCCCCCATCCTCTCGACCGCCCACTGATCTAACGCGACGGCGTCCGGCTGTAAAATATCTTCGAACCGGCCTTCGAGGACTTCGGCTGGACGTCCGATGAGGCTGGAAGATTCCAGTCCGGCCAATATGATCTGATGGTATTCCCCGTTTGAGAGACGAGCCCGCAGGAGACCTTTGTAGAGCGGTACGGCCCATTCCACACCGGGCACGCTGCGAACACGATCGACGGCTGTGTCTGCAATTGGTTTCACTTCATCGACTTGTGCGATGCCTGGATCCGTGACCCAAATCGGTACGTTGAGGTTGCTGATGCTGGACTGGGACCAGATCATGAGGCCCCAGAAAATGGAACCCTGTTGGACGATCAGCATGACGGCAAAGGTCAAGCCGCACAGCAGCATGAGGTATTTGGCGCGGTCGCCGAAGAGCATTTTGAGCGCCACGTAGTTCACTCCGGTGCCTCGGGTACCGGATGATCGGGAGGATAGGCCACGACGTGGGGTGGTTGCGGCAGCGGGACTTGGTCGTGTCGATGAAAGAAGTAGGTGCAGAGTCGGGCGATGGGACAACCATGATTGAGCGCCATCGTCCAGAATCGCCGCACATGGTTGCCGCCCGTCAGTTGTTCTTCGTCCATGAGCCGGAATGGACCAGGGAAGGACTTCGAAAATGTGATGCCCTTGGCGGCCAGACGCTCAGCGAGCCCTTCGGTGAGGAATTCCAGCACGTCACCGCACCAGGAAAACCGTCTTCCGTCTTTCGTCTGCTCGCCGGAGGGAAGCAACTCAGCCCGCCGCTCAGCGAAGTAGTCTTCGATGGTACGGCT
>JANYBU010000102.1 GCA_025360665.1 Nitrospira sp. | reverse complement strand
CTTGGGAAGCTCGCGGATGAGGGTGGAGTATCCCTGTATCTCGTCGGCGGAGTCGTCCGCGATCTTTTACTGAAGCAGGAGAATTGGGATCTTGATCTCACCGTGGAAGGTGACGGGATCGCCTTTGCACGGCTGGTGGCTATCCAGTATAGAGCTGGGCTGGCGGTATTTGAACGGTTCGCAACTGCGCGGCTCACGTTCCCGGATGGGCTCAAGATGGATATCGCGACCACCAGGCGAGAGTCCTATGCCCAGCCCGCTCTCCTGCCGACGGTTCAGCCCGCGTCGATCGAAGGGGATCTCTCCCGGCGTGATTTCACGATCAATGCTCTAGCGGTACAACTCAATCCGCCGCAGTTCGGTCGTATGCTCGATCCCTATGGAGGGCAATCCGATCTTCGTGCGCGCACGCTCCGCGTGCTGCATGCTGGAAGTTTTCAAGACGATCCCACTCGTATCTTCAGAGCGATCCGGTTCGAGCAACGGTTGGGTTTTCGTCTTGAGCCCACCACCTTGCGTTTGCTCGCGCAGGCGGCTTCCACGAATCTGATCCAGCGACTTTCCGGCCCTCGATTACAAAACGAAATCCTGTTGCTGCTCGCGGAGCGCAATCCGGTGCGTGCGATTGCGCGGCTGGAGCAGTTGAAGTTGCTTCACTTTCTTCACCGACGTCTGTGTTACACAAAGAACGTCAAGCGAACGGTCACGGCTGTTCCCAAGGCGCTCGCCTGGTGGCTGCGTCGATTCCAGGATTCTGTGATCGACCGGCCGATCGTCTATCTCATGGCCTTGTCGAGTGAGTCCAGTCCGGTCGTTGTGGCCGCGATGATCCGACGGTTAGCGCTTTCACGTGAGCAGGCTAAGAAGATGAACATTGGAAGACATCGGATCGATCGCGCGATGAAGCGACTCACCGGCAAAGGGAAATTACAGCCGTCGCAGGTCTATCGCCTTTTGGCAGAGTTCTCCGACGAAGTGCTTATCCTGCTCCTGCTCCTGGCAAAGCAGCGAATTACGCAATCTGGGTTGCGGGGCCTGCTGAAACGACAGCTTGTGGCCTATATGAAGAACAGGGCCATGAAGACGGTATTGACGGGGCGGGATCTTCAGGCCATGGGGCTGCTGCCGGGTCCGCAGTACACAACGATCTTGGGGAAATTATTGGACGCGCGAATTGATGGAACAGTTACAACCGAGGCGGACGAACGCGCTTTTCTTCAGAAGCGATTTGGCTTAGTCGGTTGAAGGGGAACTGCTCCTGCCCTGGCGGGGTTCGGCGAAGGGGACGTTCTCGATGATGGCCGATGAGCCCGCAGGATGCTCAAAAAGGCCGTCCAGCGCGGCCGCAGCGAGCGAGGAGACGAGGCGTACCCTTGCGGTACGTTGAGTCTCAGAGCGATGCGAGAACAAAGCTGGCGGACTTTTCCAGCATCCTGCTTAATTCAGCGAGGTGATGGAAAGCGACACTTCGTTCGGCAGCAGCAGCGTCACATTCGCCTGGTGCGTGGGATCCGGTTGAATGAGCGCAAACAAGGGCACTGGTTGCGGTATCGTGCTTGGCGGTAAGGCCAGTAGGACTGGAAAGTCGAGCAGGGGCGACACGGTCGTCAGGCTGGCCAGGCGCAGGCGAAAGGCCATGAGAATGTCGCGCAACCGGTTGGTTTGATCTTCTTCAGGGAGTGCGTGGGTTGTGACAATGCCCACTTCCCAGAGCGGTCGGGTGATCGTGACCGGGAAGGTGATACCAAGTTGCAGGGCAGTCGGCGTCACGTCGATCAAGGTCCCGGCTTGAATGGCCGCGTCTCGGTCGCGAATGGCCGGAGGCAGGACCGTCCCCTCTAGCAACTCGTGCCCATCGACCGGCTGGAGCGAGAGAGGCTCTTGAGCCTCTTGCAGAGCATGCTGCGCGGCCGGAGCCTCCGAGGATGCTTCCACCGTGGAGGGAGCAGGGCTTACGGCGTCTGTGGGAGGCAAGGCCTTCACAATACCGTCGTAGACGGCTCGGGCGGCAGCAGACCAGGACTCATCGAAGGGGCGACCGGCAAAGGCCGCATCGGCGGCTTTCTTTTCGTCGTGGGTCAGGGCTTTGGGTGGCGGTGTATTAGTCATACTCACACCATAAGCCGCTTTGAAGGGAAGTCAAGGGGTCGCGCGATTCAGACTGATTTTGAAGCGGTTATTTCGCACGCCGCAGGCCGTTGGGAGTCACGTCAGGCTAGAGTCGTTCAATGCAGGGGGCAAGGTGAAGCCCGGCGAAGTCCCATGGTATAGTCGCCGCCATGGCACGAATCGACTTCTATCGGGTGCTGGGGGTCTCGCGCGACGCGTCCGACGACGCGATCAAGAAGGCGTACCGGAAGCTGGTCTTTCAGCACATCCTGATCGCCACCCCGAGAGCACACAGGCTGAAGCCAAGATCCGTGAGCTCAATGCGGCGTATGAAATCATTGGCGACCCGGAGAAGCGTCGGAACTACGATCGACTTAATTGGGGGGATGAAACCACCCGGGATGAAGCGATCGATCCCGCCGTTATTCTCGACGAGATGGAGCTGAAGCTCTTCG
>JANYBU010000086.1 GCA_025360665.1 Nitrospira sp. | reverse complement strand
CACTTTGGCTTTAAACACCGCTGAATGCGTTCGTCTTGTTCGTTTTGCCATCGTCTGCTCCATTTCATCGCCCTGTAAGGGCATCAACGGTAGCAGATTCTCCACCTAACGGCTTGTTCAAATTTCCGGAGCCACTTCTGTCCTGCTTATGGGGCGATCCATAACCGATATGCGTCCGCACCAGGATCAGTGAGGGGCGATCCGTCTCCTGTTGTGCCGCGCGAATGGCGACGTCAATGGCGTCCAGATTATTCCCATCGTCGATCGATTGCGTGTGCCAGCCATAGGCTGCGAACCGTTGAGCACGGTCCTCAGTGAAGGTCAGCTGCGTCGAGGCGGCGAGCGTGATGTGATTGTTATCATAGAGATAAATCAGCTTGCCAAGTTTCAAGTGCCCGGCGAGCGAGGCGGCTTCCGCCGCGACACCTTCCATTAGGTCGCCATCGCTGACCAGCCCGTAGGTGAAATGACGAATGATCTCAAACCCTGGCCGATTGTAGCGGGCGGCCAGATACGCTTCGGCAATGGCCAGGCCAACTCCATTCCCAAATCCCTGACCGAGCGGACCAGTGGTGATTTCCACCCCGGGGGTTACCCCGCGCTCGGGATGCCCCGGCGTGACGCTGCCCCATTGGCGAAACTGCTTGATTTGTTCGAGCGGCAGATCATAGCCCGTGAGATGCAGCAAGCTGTACAAGAGCATCGATCCGTGGCCGGCTGACAAGACAAATCGGTCCCGATTGAACCAGTGCGGATTCGTCGGATTGTGGTGAAGAAATCTGGTCCACAGCACATACGCCATCGGGGCGGCGCCCAGCGGAAGGCCCGGGTGGCCGCTCTTGGCTTTTTCCACCGCATCCACCGACAGGAACCGAATCGTGTTGATCGACAGTTGATCCAATTGCGCCGGGCTCAGACTGGTTGCGCCTGTGGTGTTCATCGTACGTTTCCCTGACCGACTTCCAATGGGTCCCCTACCTCGACGAATTGGTTTTGGAGCTAAGCCACCCGCTAAGGTAATATGTTATTCGAAACGTTCTTCTTCAGTGTCGTGTTTCCTGATCGCTTCTGAGGTCCTCGACGTTGAAGTTCTTCAAGTAAGAGCCCTTCGCCGCATCGGTTGCGCCAGCTGCCTCGCAGTGTTTGCTCTTCATGCTTTTCTTCGATGTGTCCTTGCTCTTCTCATTGAGGTCTTTTGAGACGAGAGCCGCTCCCCCCCGGTTCGGCATTTGTTCCAGCTCTTGTCGCCATCTTGTTGCTGCTGATCTCCTGGACGATTTGAGCACATAAAGAACAATGAGCCGGTTCTCTCACATGCCCCCATGCTGGGCAGCTTCCTTATGTGCAGGTGTCCAGTGATACCCGTCGTCTCCATGTAGACGCATTTTTTCAGCTACATTCTCCTTCAGTAAGCGGTCAGTCCCTGCTGGAGTCAAACGTCTATCGGCTAAGATGGGCCATCCAATACACAGCGTAAATCGCTTCTTCCCATTATCAACAGTAAAGGTATGGGTGCGTGATGTGTCGACTCGATGCGCGATCGCAAAGTCCTGAAACTCTTTCTTCAAATAGTTTTCGACCACTTGAACATTGGCTTCGATCCATACTGCCTCATTCATGTCTGCCATCACCGCGTCTCCCTTCTTCAAGATGTTCGTGTCATCCCCCTCCGCGAAGCGCCTTTGAATCTGACATCCTCACGGCTAGCTGACACTGGTCAACACGATCGTGTATCGAAGTTCGCATCAACGACTGAGAAGCTCCTTGAACGTGCTCCGTCGTATCCTCCCAGCTCTCAATCCCTACCGGAGCCATAGCACTCCCCCCATGAGCCAGATCTCTCTCTCCCCGTACTCGTGCACATACTATTTCGTACTGGCCCTCAGACGCTCCTCCACGACATCCCAGTTGATGTCCGAGAAAAAGGCCTCAATGTATTTCCCTCGTTCCGAAGGCTTGTAATCCAGGAGAAACGCGTGCTCCCACACATCCAGGACGAGCAGGGGCGTAAACCCTGCGACGTTCCCGGTCTCGTGCAAGGTGATCCAATGGTTTGACAGAAGACCGTTCCTCGGATTGCGGTAGCAGATCGCCCATCCCACGCCCCGCATCTTGGCGATGCTCGAGAAATCCGTCTTCCAGACCGCGTAACTGCCGAAACTGGACTCGGCTGCCTTGATAAAGGCCGAGGTGAGGTCCGGGTCGCCCGAGCTGTGTCGTGTCAAGTTATCGAAATAGTATTCATGCAACACCATCCCGTTGCATTCGAACCCGAGCCGACGCGTGAGCTCCGAATAGGCCGGCATTTCCTCTTGATCCACTGTGCCATCCTTGAGAAACCGAGCAATTTGCTCGGTGAGTCTGTTGGTTTCGCGCACGTAGCCTTCATAGAGTTTGACGTGCATCTCCAGTGTCTGATCTGAGATGCCGATGAGTCCGCTCAAATTGTAGTCCTTCGCTTGATAGGCACGATTCGACAGCATATTCAGACCCTCCTTCTTCAACTGTCCACTGCCCAGACGATGACGTGTCACGCGCTCGACTTGATAGCGTCAGGCTGACTCCGTTCTGTACCACCACGCCGAAACGGGCGAGGTATCGACTACGTGGACTCAATAGCCGGCAAACTCTTCCGTCCGGATCTCGGCATCATCGACCCCCATGCCGTGAAGTATGGTGCGCTTCGCCACTTGACGACGGTCTTGCAGTGTCAGCAGATACGTGGTCTGGCTTACGGCAGGGCTCATCATGAACCTCCTTCTGCTGCGCTCAGCCGCGGTCAGACTAGCTCATCGATCAGTTCCATCAAGACCACCGCCTGGTTGTGCTCCTCATCAGCTGCGCTATACACGAGTGTAATCGTCCTTTTCCGTGAGAGGCGTGCTAGCGTCCTCAGCTCCTCCATCATTCCGGAGCGGGTCAGCTCCGTTCGGTATCGCCTGCGAAACTCGGTCCATTTGGCGGGGTCGTGGCCGAACCATTTACGGAGCACAGTGCTCGGTGCCAACGCTTTTCTCCATTCATCAATCCTTGCCCGTTCCTTGCTAAAGCCCCGTGGCCATACGCGGTCAACCAAGATACGCGCGCCATCACGTGCGCTGGGCTCGCTGTACACACGTTTGATCCGTATCATGGCCGTCTCCTTATTCGGTCATCCATTGATCCGAAACATTTCCTGCTAGTCTGCCACGCGCGGACTAGGCCATCATCGGGTTCGGAGATCGCCCAACCCGGAGGGGCACGGTCAACCAATGACTCCACTCGATACCCCAGGAAACCTGTCCAGGACACTTCGGCGGTGCTTGGTCTGTGCTCGAACGACGAGTACGGAACAGTTCGCATGCTGCACCACCCGCGTCGACACGCTCCCGATAAGAAACCGGTCGATGACGCCCAGCCCTTGGGCCCCCATGACGATCAGATCGGCATGGTGTTTGGCTGCCACCTGCATGATCTCTTCAGCAGGGTTCCCAAGCTGATACACCGGCTCGGCCGTAAATCCCGCCTGGATTAGCTTCTGCACGCTCTGGTCGATAAATTTGAGGGTTGCCTCCTTCAACTCCGGGGACTTGTTCCATGGGATCATCGATCTGATCGTGATGGGGGCCAAAGAGCTGGGCACCATCACATGGATCACGCTCACATGAATCGGCACCCGTCCGCCCTTGCCGGTCGAACGATCCGGCTGAAACTGGGCCAGCACAAACTTAAGCGCTTGGGCCGATGCGTCCGATCCATCGATCGCCAAGGCGATCCGCCGCACCGGTACCGCCTCGTCCTTGACGACAAGCACGGGGCAGGTCGCATGATGGATGAGATTCGTCGACACGCTGCCGAGCATGAAACGGTCGAGGGCGTCGAGGCCTTTACTGCCCACCACCAGGAGCCCGTCCCGTTTGGGCGCGCGTTTCAAGATCACCGGTGCGACGGCCCCTTGCTCCTTGCGGGCCGTGCCTTTGAGCTTCAACGCCGCCAACTGCTGTGTGGCCTTCCTGAGGGTTCTTGCCGAGTGCGCTTCCACGCGCTGAGTCTCTAGCTTCGTCCGAAACGGCAAACGGAACGCGGCGCCATCGAGCACATGCAGCACTGTCACCCGTGGCGGCTCCACGAACGGCAGCTTGGCCACCCAGTTCAACCCCCATTGCCCATACTTCGATCCATCCGTCGCCACAAGTACATTCATGTTGCACATCCTTTCGTGTGAGTTCCCATCACGTTCGAACCGACAGGCTGAAGTCGGCTGTGAAATGCCTCGGCGACAGCCCCGTGAGGGCCGCGTAACGGCCCAGAGCCATCGGACGCTTGCGGTCCTCTGATTCCCGGCACACCCATTATTGGCACTTTCCCTCATCACACAACGCACCATGCGTGATTCTCCCGATTCGGATTCATCGCACCCTCAACGGATAAATTGCTGCCGCCGCGTTTTTCCTCTTCGACCTTCGCCCGTTCTTCTTCTTGGACGGCTTGGTCATACTCCTGTTGCGTAATGATGCCTCTGTTTAACAGGAGCTGCAGTGTGCGGTGGTCGTCTCCCCCCGCGAGACTGGGTTGAGTGAACAAGAGCACGGTAAGCAGCGCAACCATTCCCGCTAGAGCCTGCCCCACAGTGATGCGACCCCTGCATGCCACCATATTCACTTCCCCTCTCACGATTAAAAGGACCAGATCGTGCCAAAACTATTCACCCTATTCGTCTGGTTACTGGCCAAATATGGAAGCGGACGTTCGAGCCCATACTCATCTCTGTTACTCGAAGTTCCCGTGACGGAATCCAGGGTCCTGTGGTTTTGCACGACGAATGTAATTGCCTCACATAAACAGATCGTGAAAAATTCTTCTTCATCGACTGTTTTCCAGACCTTGAGCTTCCCTCTGTTTTTCGTCTTCCATCAGGCGGGTTTCATGCTACCAGGTTTTTCTCATGTTGAGCCAGACGCCACTCATCCAGACACGGCATCGGTGACCGGTAGCCCAGCGTCGAGTGCCGTCGCGTCCGGTT
>JANYBU010000076.1 GCA_025360665.1 Nitrospira sp. | reverse complement strand
CCGAGAAAGACGACCGCCGCGAGACTGAAGAGTTCGCGATGCGACCGCAACAATTTGAGCGAGCCGACCGGATTGGCCCGCTTCCAGGCAAAACTCATACGCTTCTCGCGTGGGAGCGATTCCGGCAGGACGAAAAATCCGTAGCAGGCGTTCACGAGACTCGTCGCGGCCGCACCCCAGAACGGGAGACGCGGATCGATCGCCCCGAGCAACCCGCCCACCGCCGGGCCGAGTATGAAACCTAGGCCAAAGGCCGCGCCGATCATCCCGAAGGCGGCAGCCCGTTTCTCCGGCGGCGTCACGTCGGCGATATAGGCACCGGCGGTACTGAAACTGGACGACGCGACGCCCGAAATCATGCGGCCCACAAAGAGCCAGGCGACGTTGGGCGCCAGCGCCATGAAGATGTAGTCGAGACCTAATCCGACGTTCGATAGTAGTACGACCGGCCGCCGCCCGAACCGATCGGACAGCGCGCCTTGAATGGGCGAGCAGAAGAACTGCATGAGCGCCCAGGCCGTTCCCATCAGGCCGTAGATTGAGGCGGCCTGCGCCGTGTCGCCGGACATGAAGTCTTCGACAAGCTTCGGCAACACGGGAATGATGATGCCGAACGAGAGCACGTCGAGCGTGACGGTAATGAGAATGAAGAGGATTGCCGCCTGCCGTGGTTGGGTCGATGTAGGCGCTGGAGCGATCGTCACCAGTCCGCTCCAAGCCGATCGATGACGATCTGATGCACCACGGAATACTTGCCCAGGGTCGCCAGATAGAGCGCTGTCTCCGCCACGTCGAACGGATCGATCTTCTCGCTCCGGAGAATCTCCTCCGGCGACGCATCGACGAGCTCGTCGGCCACGCCGCCGGGGCAGATCGCGCTCACTTTAATGTGATGTGGGCGGCCTTCATCGGCCAGCGACTTCGTCAACGCCAGGATGCCGTGCTTCGATGCGCTGTAGGTGCCCGTGCCCGCCCAGGCCTGCACGCCGGCGACGCTCGACATGTTGATGATGGTCCCCCCACCTTGCTTCTTCATCTGCTGGAACCCGGCCCGGCAACAGAAAAACGTGCCGCGCAAATTCACGTTTATCACCTCGTCGAACGATTTCGTCGTCGTCTCGGCTAACCGCCCGCCCGCAATGAGTCCCGCGTTGTTCACGAGAATGTCGAGTTGCCCATAGCGTTTGACCGTCTCCTCGATCAGTCGTTCCACCTGACGCTCATCGGCCACGTCGGTTTGAATGGCCCAGGCCGCGCCGCCGTTCTTCGTGATCTGCGCGACGGTCTGCTCGCAGCGCGCCATCCGTCTAGCCGTGACAACAACGTTCGCGCCTTCGGCTCCAAACCGCAGCGCGATGGCCTTGCCGATGCCGCTGCTGCTGCCAGTCACAATCGCCACTTTATCTTTTAACCGGTGCATCTTGTTTCTCCGCAATACTAAAGGGTGGCCCGATAGTCTCCCACTGCGCGTGTTCAACGAATCCCCTATGCCCTTCTCAATAGCAGCCTGGTCGATCCTCGAGTGCGCGCGTCGAACGATACAAATGCTCCCTCCAAGCTCGCTCGTTATCTCTCAGGGATGGGGACTGATTGATCTTCCACTGCGCGCAGCTTTCTCACCGGCCCACCCGCTGGCAGATATTTTTCACCCGCCCCACCCTCCGATTTCTTCGCAATCGATCTCCCGGGACGTGCCAGTAGCCCCAGCGAAATCCCTCCAATTCTCTTTACCTCTCTTGAAGAGAGTGGCCAAGGCTGCCCGTTACTGCGCGCATCGAACGAGCACTGTTCCACCGTGCGCGTTCTGCGAGCAAGAAGGGCACCTGGCCACTCCCTGCCCATCCCTCAATCCTCTGGTGAGCCTGTGTCGTCGTAGTATTTTTCGCGATAGATGGGGCACAGGCCTCTCTTCTGGAGCAACGTCGTGGCCTCGGCGATCATGGCGCTGTTTCCGCAGAGATAGACGGCGAGATTCTTGACCGAGGCGATCCGCTCCTCGATCAGCCGCAGGACGCGGCCGGATTCGCCGGACCAGCCTGGCTCGGGGCGGGAGAGTGTGGTGATGGCCATGAGGGTCGGAGTCCGCCTGGTCAATTCGGCCAGCTCATCCTGATCGTACAAGTCCCGCTGACTGCGCAATCCCCAGAACAAGGTCGCCGGTCTCGGATCAGGGCGTTCCGCGTTCGCCAGCAACATAGACCGGATCGGCGCGATGCCGGTGCCGCTGGCGATGAACAGCAGTTCACGCCCCGGGTCCTCTCGCAGATAGAACCTCCCTGCCGGGCCTTTGAAGTGCGTCTTGTCCCCCGCTTTGAGATCGAACAGAAAGCCGGATCCCGATCCGCCCGGCACCAGGTTGAACAACAGCGTGATGACGTCCGAACGGCTGGGCTGTGAGGCGATGGAATAGACCCGCGTCATGAGATGGCCGGTCTGCGGATGCGGCATCTCGAATGAGATGAACTGGCCTGGCTTAAACATGAGGGTCTTCGGCTCGATCAGACGCAGATCAAGCTGGCGCACATCATGCGTGAGATTCTTGATCGACTCGACTTGTGCGGCAAATGTTTCGATCGGCATGGCGGGAGATTCTAGCAGGATGCGGAAATGGTCCGCCAGCCTCTCAAGCGCGCGACGGGCAAGTCTCGCGAGAAAGGCGCGACGCGCAAGCCCTAATTCCGAGTGTCTCACCTTTGCCGCCAGTCTCGCCCGTCCCGCTCGTCTCGCCTGCCCCGCGCCCTTCTCCCACACCTACGGACCGTCGAAGCTTTAGCCTGCCAACATAGCTTTTCCGCAGCCTACTACGGCTTCACCGTGGAAAGATCGGGGACAGACTGCCAGGCAGGGAAGATGTCTGTTCACAGATGAGTGCCCCGCGAAATGCGCGTCGCGGCTAGCCCGCATTATTCATGACGGTTCGTCGCGAAATCACTGAGCCGCGTCGCGAGACCGGCGCGCGGAGCCCTGAGGACCCGATGCGTACTCGTGCAGTACGGTGAGGGTTCGAGGGGCGAGCCCGCCGGCCGAAGGCTCGTCGTAGCAGCGGATCGGCGATTGCAGCAGAAGTGTTCATGAACAATGCGGGCTAGGAGCCCGTCCGACATTGCCGTTCGTGACGAGGCGAAGGAGGTGCAGCCAGATGCAAGGCCTCAGGCCTGGAAAAACCGGAGGTGTATTCGCTGGAATACAGTGAGGATTTGTTCGGATCGAGAACGACGCAGATGGTCGCGGATCATTCACCGCAGTAGAATGGTCAATGTCGGACAGGCTCCTTGATAGCCTCACCGGGCGTGGCGCCAAAGTTCAGGCGACAGCCGACGAGGTACAGCGCTCCTTGCGCATCTTCTCGCAGCGGTTTCGTCCAACAGACTTCTAGGAGACAGATCGCACGCCCAAGCGTCGAATGGCCGGTTTGAATTTCCAATAGCTGCCCTTTGGACGGAGCGACGCCGAGCAGCAGTCGCATTCCGGTTGGACTATCGTTCACCGCGGTGCCATGCCCCTCTTCGAGGCTCGCGCCATCGCGATCCACCGAGCGCATCAAGCCATAGGTGCAGGGACTAATCCTCGGGCGTCGTGTTTCCCGCCGACGTTCGGCCCGAAGAGCCCTTCCGCCCCGTCGTACGCTTTCATGACCAGGATGCTCCGCAACATACACGCCCATTTTTCGAAGCAGTGCCTTGCTGTATGACCCTATGTATTCAACGAGCTGCTTCATTGAATCCTCTCCACCGTCCCGAGGACCTTTGTCGTCCCCGACTTCCGAATTGTCGGGATCCCGGCGGTTTGAATGTTGTAATACATCACCATCGTGATTGTATAGAAGCCAAAAGGGGGACGTAAAACTACGTAGACTGCGTCCTCCATTCCCTCACATGCCCCGCATGGCGGCGCCACCCGGCGGGATGGATAAGAGAGTGCATGTTATTGACCGATCGTTCCAATATATACTACCCTGCTTACCGAGTCAGGAATGCAGGAGAACCCCCCATGTCCCGCCCGAAGGAATTCAATCCGGACGACGCCATCGAGAAGGCCATGCACGTCTTTTGGCACAAGGGCTATGAGGCGACCTCAATGGAAGATCTGCTCAGCGCGATGAATCTCAACCGCGGCTCGCTCTATGGCACCTTCGGCGACAAGCGCCAGCTCTTCTTAAAAGTCATGGACCAATACTGCCACGGATTCGTCGCCGAGAAATTCTCGTTGCTTGATCAACCCGGGCCAGCGCTTCCAACACTCCGTCGGTTTATCCACGGGATGATCGAAAGCGCTCTGGCTGATCCGCAGCGCCGCGGTTGCCTCATCGCCAACACGGTCATGGAACTCGCACCGCACGAGAAAGAGATCGCAGGCACGCTCCGCCAGGCCCTAACGATGGCTGAAGACACATTCTTCAAGGCCTTGGCCCGCGCGAAACAGCAGAGTGAATTGAAGCATGATAAAGATCCGCGCGCGCTGGCGCGCTTTCTCACGACGATGATGCAAGGCATCATCGTGATGATCAAAGCCGGAGCGTCGGCTAACGTGGTGAAGCAGACAGCGGAGACCGCGCTCTCGATCTTGGACTGAACCGATCTCTTTTTTTGGCCTATTATGGAACGCTCGTTCCACATTTGACGTTATAGAGGTCATCCAGGAAAGGAGGTGCCGCATGACATGTCAACGTTGTGATGGGCTGATGGTTCGAGAGCGGTATGACGATCTTGAATTGGGCTCCACGGGATCTGAGATCTCCGGCTGGCGCTGTCTCAACTGCGGGGCGATCGTCGATCCAATGATCGTGGCTCATCATCAAACCACCCACAAGACCGAGCCGGATCAGTTGTGGCGACGACGGCTGAAGGAACTTGTGCTGATTGCATAAGAGACTCATCACCATTCATAAAGGAGGAGGAGGAGAAGATCATGGCGAGCAAACAATATAAACAACTTGGATGTCTAGATGTTGACGCCTCAGCCGGCTGCGCATTCCAAGTGCGGGCCGAGACGGAAACAGAGGTGTTGCAGTTAGGGGCCATGCACGCGAAGCAGTGCCATCAGATGGAATCTCTGTCTCCAGAGATGACTGCCAAAGTGAAAGCAGCGATCAAGACCGTCACAGTCAACGTGTAGGCGTCGAGATCAGAACGGATAGGCCATCACTACTACAGAAAGAGGAGGAAGCATTATGACGACAATGGAAGTCGGCAAGGAACTGGTCGCCTTGTGCAAGCAGGGCAAGAATCAGGAAGCGATTGACCGACTCTACTCCCCGAATATCGAGAGCGTCGAACCCGTTGCCATGCCAGGTATGGAACAGACCCAGAGGGGGATCGCGAAGATCAAAAGCAAGAATCAATGGTGGGTAGATAATCACGAAGTCCATGAGAGCGTGGCTGAAGGACCATTCCCCCATGGCGACCGCTTCATCGTGCGATTCAAGTATGACGTCACGCCCAAGCACATGGGAAAGCGCTTTACTATGGAAGAAATGGGCCTCTTTACCGTTCAAAACGGAAAGATCGTAAAAGAAGAGTTCTTCTACACGATGGGGTGATCGGCCATTCAGCCGTCTCATCGGTGTGCGTGAATGCGGCGATCAACGCCGTGACCGTCAACGTCTCGCACAAGGGACCATCCTATGACCTACGATGAACGGCTGGCGGCCCGTGTACGGACAACACTCAAGGAACAGCGCGCCTTGGTTGGGAAAAAGATGTTCGGCAGGTTGGCCGTTAACGAGGTTGACCTCATCTGGTCAACATGCTTGACTAGGTACTTAACACGTTCACCGAAGGAGGCCTTTATGCAACGAACCATTGGCTATCTGGCATTAGCACTTATATTGACGGGACTCAGCGGCTGCAGCTATCTCTTCTATCCGCGCGCGGGCGACTACGCGACGCAGGCCAAAGGCGCCAGCGGCATCGAGACGATGATCAACCTCACGACTATGATGGAGACAACTGCCGCCAAGGCCAAGGGTGGCAAAGGCGTCGATACCGCCTTCGATGATGTGCACAATCAGTTCCATGCGCTCAACGATGCGTTCTGCGGTGTGACGGACGCGCAGGCCAAGACGCCGGCCTACGACCTCGCCGTGACGCACAAGAAGGAATTGACGGCGATTTTCAAGCGGCTATGGAAATTCAAAGACGATCAACCCCAACGCGACCTGCATCTTGATCTCCTTACCGCCGAGTTGAAGGAACTGCGCGACACATTGCAGACAATCAAGTAACCCGTCACAAGGGAGGGCTCCGATGCCGCGTTCGACGAAGGCGACTTCGCCTCAACCTGCCACCGGCTCTGTGGCGCTGCTGATTGGCACACGCAAGGGTGCGTTCATTTTTCGCGGCGATCGAACCCGCCGCACGTGGAAATTGTCCGCGCCGATATTCCTGGGCCACATCGTGCATCATCTGGTGCTGGACCCACGCGACCGACGCACGATACTCATGGCCGCACGTACCGGCCATTTAGGACCGACCGTCTTTCGTTCTACTGATTTCGGCAAGACCTGGAAAGAGGCGACGAAGCCGCCAGCTTTCCTCAAGGTCCCCGAGGGACAACAAGGACGCGCCGTCGATCATGTCTTCTGGCTCACGCCGGGTCACCCGAGCGAACCAGGCGTCTGGTATGCCGGCACCTCGCCACAGGGACTCTTCCGCTCCATCGACGGAGGCGTCACGTGGAAGCCATTTTCGTACATCAACGACGACCCGCAGTACCGCGAGTGGATGGGCAGCGTGCAGGACGGCACCCCGGATGGACCGAAGCTGCACTCGATTCTCATCGACCCACGCGATCCCGCCCACCTCTACTTCGCGATGTCCGGAGGCGGCGTACACGAATCGGTCGATGGCGGCCGAACCTGGACGACCATCGTGCAAGGGCTTGAAGTCGTCGAGGGGTTCGACGCGGCCACGATCACCTTCCACGACCCCCACTGTGTCCGGCTCTGTCCGACCAATCCGGACCGGTTGTACCAACAGAATCACTGCGGCATCTACCGAATTGATCGGCCGTCAAATCAATGGATTCGCATCGGCAAGAACATGCCGAAGCAGGTCGGCGACATCGGTTTTCCGATGGTACTCCACCCGCGCGACCCCAACACCGTCTGGGTGTTCCCGATGGACGGTTCGACGGTGTGGCCGCGCGTGAGTCCGGGGGGCAAACCCGCTGCCTACGTCACGCGCAATGGCGGTAAGACCTGGACGAGACAGGACAAAGGGTTTCCGCGAGCGAATGCCTGGTGGACGGTGAAACGGCAAACCATGACAGCAGACGCCCATGAGCCTCTGGGACTCTATTTCGGCACGACGAGCGGCGAGGTCTGGGCGAGTCGCACAGGCGGCACGAGTTGGACTTGCCTGGCCCGCCATCTGCCGGAGATCTACTCCGTAGAGGTCGCGGAACTTACACGATGAACGTGTCGATTCCCACTCCGCTACGCTCCTACACAGCCGGGCAGGGTGAGGTTCCGGCCGATGGCACATCACTGGAGGAAGTGTTTGTGACTCTCGACCGCCGGTATCCTGGTATTCGATTCCGCATCATCACGGAACAGGACACGATCAGAAAGCACATCAGAATCTTTGTGAATGGAGAACAGGTACAACATCTCGCCGTGCCGGTTCGACCTGATGATCATATTCATATCGTCTGCGCCTTGAGCGGCGGCTGACGATCTATCGACGTTCGCTCCGGCACCATGCGGAAAGGAATGACATGAACCAGCAATATTCTCAGGAGATCATCGAAGCCCAACGGCAGGACTGGAACCGCGTCGCCGGCGGCTGGGAGAAGTGGGATCGATTCTTCGACGAGCAGATGGCGTTTCTGAATCACCGGCTCGTGGCCGATGCCCGACTGCGATCGGGCATGCAGGTGCTCGACTTGGGTTCGGGCACCGGCTATCCCGCGCTCCTTGGCGCACAAACCGTTGGGCCGAGCGGAAGCGTGATCGGGCTGGATCTCGCCGAGCAGATGCTCGCCATCGCGCGACGAAAGGCCACGGTGCTGAGCCTCGCGAATGTGACGTTCCGTACGGGCGACGCGACGACACTTCCGTTTGAGGCGAACGCGTTCGATGCGGTGACCAGCCGATTTTGCTTGATGTTTCTTCCAGAGATTCCAAAGGCCGCCGCTGAAATCGCACGCGTGATGAGACCCGGAAGCTGGGTCGCAATCACCGTTTGGTCTGCGCCAGAGAAAAACCCCTCGATCGGCCTCTCGATGGAGGCGATGAAGAAGGTGGTCGAGCTGCCCCCGCCGGACCCCACTGCGCCAGGCATCTTTCGCCTTGCTAAGCCTGGCGATCTCTCCGGGATGTTGAAACAGACCGGATTGGTCGATGTGACAGACCAGGAATTTCTCGCGGAATGGTCGTATGCGTCAGCCGATGACTATTACACAAGCCTCATGGAAATCGCGGCGCCGATACAGAGTCTCATGGCCAAACTCTCGGCGCCCCAAGTGCAAGAGGTACGGCGCCTCATCACCCAGGCTGCAACCCAATACCAGCGTGGCAACCGCATCACCTTTCCCCTCGCCGTCAGAATGGTCGCGGCGCGCAAACCTCTGTGAGGCTACCGTGGCGCCGAAGCATGACGGGTTCAGAGACTTCGTGCTGGATCAACTCAGGGAGCTACCCGGCGTGACCCACCGGGCGATGTTCGGCGGATACGGGCTGTATCAACACGAAACTTTTTTCGGCATCATCCACAGAGGCCGGCTCTACTTCAAGACCGATCGGACGACCGCACCACGCTACCGCGACCGAGGCATGAAGCCCTTCAAGCCCAGTTCCACTCAGACTTTCAGGAATTATTATGAGGTTCCGGTCGAGGTCTTGGAATCTCCTGATGACCTTACCGCGTGGACTTCTCAGGCCACACAACGATAAATGTCCCTTCCTATCACAGGCAGGGCCAATCGATAATTTGAACTATTTCGGCGTAAGCAGCGCCCTCCACTTCTGTTCTTTGCTGCAGGGTTTTCCTTCCAGTCATTTATGAGACGTTTCTCGTCAGCCTCAGAATCGCTTGATATTGCAGAAGGTCAGGACCATTTGCGCGAGCGATAACGTTCCATGGCGAGGCATTGCCCTTGCTCTCTCCGAGATTGACACAGACTGGCAGACAGATAGGGAGGGTTGTATGGAACCGACTGCGCCGATTCCACAGTCATCGGCAGGTGCTGCAGGGCACCGCCTCTCATTCCTTCCTATAGGCGCAATGGTCTTCTGTCTTTGCGTCACGGCATTTGGCGCACACTCTGCCGTGCTGTGCGCATCGATACCGTCCCAGATACCGCTCCTCACGGAAGCCCCAAGCGCAGCGCCTCCTGCCATCGCCCAGGCGCTGCCGGCGCCCCAAATACTCAAACGATGGGTGCGACGGCAGCGCACCATGACCCTCAATCCCGCAGCACTGGATGTCATGAATCGCCCTCGTGCCGAAGCTCAAACCGACGTGACCCTGAACCTCTTCGATGCCGGGACTCGAACGCTGGACCTTGACCAGCCACGCGAGCATCCCAACCAGACGAAGGTCTGGCGTGGGCGGCTGCGAGGAGAAGCAGGGAGCGACGTCACGTTGGTGACTCACGGCACGGCCATGGTCGGGACGATTCTGTCGAACCAACCCATGTACAAAATCGAGGCGACCGGCGGAAGCCTTCACCGCCTCATAGAAGTGGATGAAGAAGCCTTACCCCCGGATCACCATCCGCTCGTCGTGACCGACGATGCTGCCGTTGAGGCCCCTCCCACGGGAGGAGCCTCGCAGCAGACCGATACCACTGCCGCGGCAACGGTTGACTCCACCGTCGACCTGTTGGTCCTATACACGTCGGCGGCGAAGACCCAGGAGGGCGGCCAGGCTGCGATGGAAGCGTTGATCACGTTGGGCATCGATTCGGCGAATCAAGCCTATAGTAACAGCCAGATCGCTATGCAGCTCCGGCTCGTCCATACGTCCGAGGTGGTCTATACGAAATCGGGCGTCATCGACACCGATCTCACCCGCTTGCGCAGTACGACCGACGGGATCATGGATCAGGTTCATCAATTGCGAGATCTGTACAAGGCCGACCTCGTCGCGTTGATCGTGGACAACGGCGGCGGCTATTGCGGCATCGCGTACGTGATGACGAACGGTCCGCGTGCCAGCTTCGCCAGTTCCGCGTTCAGCGTAACAGCTCGTGATTGTATTGCGAACAACACCCTCGCCCACGAAATGGGACACAACATGGGCAACGCGCACGACCGGGCCACGGGCGGCACGGGCGCCTATCCTTACTCCTACGGGTATCGGGACGAAATCGAAAAATTTCGGACGATCATGGCCTATGCCTGCCCCACCGTGTCCTGCCCGCGCGTGAAGTATTTCTCCAATCCGAACATCACGATCAACGGCCGGCCGGTATCGATCACGCCATCGATCCGCTGAACTCCGCGGACAACGCGCGCTCCATGAACGACGTGCGTCAGATCGTCGCCGCTTGGCGCACAGGGACCGCGGGCGCGACGCCTCCTGCGGCACCAACAAACTTGCGGATTATTTCCCCTTGACCGGAAGGGCTCAGGCACGATCGGCTCCGCTCCATTATTTCATGATCGCGCCGAGCCACACCGCTCTATATAATGAGGAGAATCAACAGTGAACCATTTACTAAGGGGACGACTCTGTGGTCTACCGATTCAGCTATATGCTACTCGCCGCGTTGCTAGGCGGTGTTTTCGGCCAGATCGCATGGGCCGATGAGCGCCCGACACCGAAGAGCTTGTGGCAGACAGCCCTTACTCCTCCCGCCACCGATCAGCCGCCGACGCCGCGAAGACCTTGGGTGCTCCGTGATCGAGAGATCGCTCTCGACCTCCCACTCCTTCAAGTGTTGAAGGATGCCGGAGCCAGACCCCATCCCAGGATAACCATCGAGCTCTTTGATGGAGCCAACCCCGAGTTGGATATCACGTCGACTATCTCCCGTAGCAACGATAGCGCCGTCATCCGCGGTACGTTCAAGCCGCCTTCGAGAGGAGACTTTACTTTTGTCGTCAACACCAACCTCCTTATAGGAACCATACAGCTGGGCGACCGCCTCTACAAGACCGAGCACATCGCCAACGGTCGGCTGCGGCTTCTCGAAATCGATCCAGAAAAATTGCCACCGGATTGATCCTCTCCCCTAACCCGCATTATTCATGAGCGCTTCTGCTGCAATCGCCGATCCGCTGCTACGACGAGCCTTCGGCCAGCGGGCTCGCCCCTCGGACCCTCACCGTACTGCACGAGTACGCATCTGGTCCTCACGGCTCCGCGCGCCGGTCTCGCAACACAGCTCAGCGATTTCGCAACGAACCGTCATGAATAATGTAGGCTAACGGCCCGTGGCGATTCCCCGCTCGCTATGCCACACTGCTCCATGCCTCGACGACCGACAATCTGGACCATCGGTCATTCGACCAGACCGATCGGTGAGTTCACAAATTTCTTGCGCACGCATGAGATCCAGCTCCTTGTGGACGTCCGAACGGTTCCACGCTCACGACACAATCCGCAATTCAATACGAACACGTTGGCCGAGAGCCTGAAAGAAGCCGGTCTCGTCTCTCTCCACATGCCAGCGCTTGGGGGTCTTCGAAAGGCTCGGAAGGATTCGATCAATACGGGGTGGAGAAACGCCAGCTTTCGCGGATACGCCGACTATATGCAGACGGACGAATTCTTGAAAGCATTAAAAGAGCTGATGGCTGAAAGCCGATTGCAGCCGACAGCCATCATATGCGCAGAAGCAGTGCCGTGGCGCTGCCATCGGTCGTTGATTGCCGATGCGCTGGTAAGCCGTGGCTGGGACATCCGGCATATCATGTCTCACGAAAAAGCCAACCCGCACATCCTCACGTCATTTGCCCATTTCGAGAAGGGAACGCTGATCTACCCGAAACCGACCGACCCCCCTTCGTTGTTCTAGCAGGATGCTGAAAAAATCCGCCAGCGGCGTTCTCGCCGCGCTCAGAGGTTCAACGTACCGAAGCGTACGCCTCGCCTCTTCGTTTGCTGCAGCCTTGCTGGACGGTCTTTTTGAGCATCCTGCTGGAGCGTTCTCCTGTTGTGCCGCACGTGTGCACCATCGAAGTTCTCGTGTGCCAACATATTTTCTTGCAGCCTTCTAACTGAGTGCGATGATGTACCCACTCCTGGCCGATCTAGTGCTGATTGTTCATCTGGCTTTCGTGGTCTTCGTCCTATGCGGCGGGCTGCTTGTGCTGAGGTGGCGGTGGATCGCATGGCTGCACCTGCCGGCTGCCGCCTGGGGCGCGGTCGTCGAATTCAGCGGCTGGATCTGCCCGCTCACACCGCTGGAGAATTGGCTACGTGTGCAGGGTGGCGAGGTCGGCGATGAACACGATTTCACGGTACGCTACCTGCTGCCAATCCTCTACCCTGAGGACCTGACACGAGGCCTTCAGTTGCTGTTGGGCACAGTGGTAGTCGTCCTCAATGCCACTGTCTATTGGTGGCTCTGGCGAAGAATGCGGGCGTGCGGGGCGTCTCAGAATCGATAGGGTTCAGTCGCGCGGGCGAATATAATCGGCCTTCGACCTCGGCGCGGCTCTGGTTCACGCACAGCCTGTTCCAGGGAACGAGGGCCGTCACAAGAGATAGGCTCAATCCCAGCGATCCAGGATCGAACCCTGCCCCGACATTGGGTCCGTGCAGGTAGGCTCCCCCGCCTACGCGTGACGGAGCCCCCCCCCAGGTATGCTGACAGAGTCCGCCAGCCTGTCTTGTTCATGTGGTCTGTTCGGTCTGTCTGGTCTGTCTCGTTTAATTGGTTGAACCAGACTAACCGGATAAACCACTTGAGTTCTAACTCCAAGTGCAACACGACAGGCCCTGATGGGCTAAGGTGTTGCCATGTCAAAGAAATCCTATCGACACATGAGTGCGGAAGACCGTGAGACCTTGAGCCTGGGCCTGGCCCATGGCCATTCGCTGCGGATGATGGCGCGGGTGTTGGGGCGAGCCCCCAGCACGGTGAGCCGCGAGTCGGCTCGCAACACCACGCGGGGCCG
>JANYBU010000060.1 GCA_025360665.1 Nitrospira sp. | reverse complement strand
TAAACAGAGGCTCGACCCGAAAGGATCGGCGACAACGCCACGCAGCCCTTCCTTTGCAAACGTGGCCGAGATCCCAAGTACAGCCTCTGCACCGAACCAGGTGGCAAAGACCGTAGCCGTCACGATCGGCAGCGGGAGGCTCCGACCAGCCACCGCAAAATCCTTCGTGGTATGGACCCGCCTGGCAGCAGCCAGCCCGATCCCCACCGACAGGAGCAAATAGAGAATCACGAATCCCAGAATCATGGAGGCGGTTTAGGCATACGTGTGGACGGATTCTAGCAGGATGCTCAAAAAGTCCGCCAGCAGCGTTCTCGGCTCATCGAAATCCTCAACGTACCCCAAGGGCACGCCTCCGGTTTCGACTCGCCTGCGGCCTTGCTGGACGGCCTTTTTGAGTATCCTGCGGGACGAGTTGATCTGGTTCATCTGGTTTGTATTGTTCATCTGGTTAGTCTGGTTCAACCAAGTAAACGAGACAAACCAAACAAAACCAACCAACTAGCCCCTGTTCCCTCAGGCAATCGCGTGTTAGGCTAACGCTAGTTGCTACCAGGATGGAGACCTATGAACGATCACGCATTCCATCGGGCAGACTCCTCTCGGAAGACAGCAAAGCTGTGGCCCCAGCTCCTCATCGGAGCGATCGGAATAGGGATGGTGTTGGCCGGGCTACCGGCCTATGCGAGCGAGCCGCAAACACCGTGGGAATGTTCGAGTTATACCGGCGACGCCCACACCCGTTGTGTGGAGGCCTTCGCCGAGTCGCAGCGTGACCAGATCGCCGCACTCCAAGGAAAGTTGCAAGCCCAACAAGAGACCGTCAATCTCTTAAAAGATCAGCTCGACCGCCAGGCCTCCACGAGTGCAGATCTGCAACGCCAACTGGCGCAACCACCCGCCATCGTGCAAGCAGTCCCTCCCCTCTACGCCTACCCCCCTGTGGGACTCGGCCTCTACCTGGCTCGCCCTTGGATCTACGGACAGCCATACTTTTACCGCCCATATGTCTACGGCCCTCGCTACTATAGACATCGCCACCGGGGCCACCGCTGGTAACCAAATCACGCTGACACCGGTTTATTTTTTTTTGCGTTTAGCAGGTTACGGGAAAACCATTATGATACGCAGGATGCTCAAAAAGGCCAGACGTCTCACCCGCCCAACCCTGGCAGCTACTTCGCCCTCCCGCCCTGAGTCTGCCAAGACAGCCTCTTCGCCCGTGACGCGCCTTCAGTCTCTCTTAAAGGGTAACTGGGGTGATCCCAGTTACCCTGCCCCTTTTTCAGCATCCTGTTAGGCATAATTGTCTTGAGCCCTGCCGCGACATCGCATACCCTATACAGTTCCAGGATCTGCGCTAGCAGGTCCGTCGCAATCACACATAAAAGAAAGGATAGCTCATGCGCTTCGTTGTCTCCTGTTTGGTGACCGTGCTCTGCCTTGGAACCACTACGGCATTCGCTGCGGCTCCAGAGCCCACAAACGATGAACAAAAAACCCTCTATGCCTTGGGATTAGCCATCAGCCAATCGCTTGGCGCCTTCAGCCTGAGTGAGCCTGAGCTCGATCTCGTGAAGTCCGGCATTACCGATGGGGTCTTCAAAAAGACTCCCAAAGTAGACCTCCAGACATTCGGCCCGAAGATTCAACAACTGCAACAGGCCCGCGCCTCAGTCGTCGCAGACGCTGAGAAGAAAGCAGGGACAACTTTCCTCGCGAAAGCCGCAGCAGAATCCGGTGCCAAGAAAACCGAGTCCGGTGCAATCCTCACGACCATCAAGGAGGGGAACGGTGCCACCCCGAAAGCCACGGATACGGTGAAGGTACACTATCACGGGACCCTAACCGACGGGACGGTGTTCGATAGTTCCGTCAAGCGGGGCGAGCCGGCCACATTCGGATTGAATCAAGTGATCAAGTGTTGGACGGAAGGGGTGCAACAGATGAAAGTCGGCGGCAAGAGCAAGTTGGTCTGCCCGTCGAGTCTTGCCTATGGCGACAAAGGCGCCCCCCCCACTATCAAGCCAGGAGCGACGTTAGTCTTCGAAGTCGAACTCCTCGAGATTGTCGCGGCCAAATAGTCCTGCACTGTCGTCCTCACGAGGTCGAGCGGGACAGTCTCCCGCTCGACCTCGTTGGCCACCCATTCGACGGAAAATTTTTCCGATAGCGCGATGAACTGGACTCTCCTGTGAGATAAACCCAAGCAGCCAAATTTGTCTTGATCCCCATCGCGACATCGCATAACGTACACAACGTCAGACCTTGCGATATCGGATCTGTCAGCGTCACACATAAAGAAAGGACAGCTCATGCGTTTCGTTGTCTCCTGTTTGGTGGCCGTGCTCTGCCTTGAAACCACTGCGGCATTCGCGGCAGCCCCAGAGCCCACCACCGATGAACAAAAAACCCTCTATGCCTTGGGATTAGCGGTCAACCAATCACTCAGCAACTTCAGCTTGAGCGAGCCTGAATTTGAGCTCGTGAAGTCCGGCATCACCGATGGGTTCTTTAAACGGCCTCCCAAGGTGGACCTCCAGGCGTTTGGCCTGAAGATTTCAGAACTGCAACAGGCCCGTGCCTCAGTCGTCGCAGAAGCGGAGAAAAAAGTGGGTGCCGCATTCCTCGCAAAAGCCGCGACGGAATCCGGCGCCAAGAAAACCGAGTCCGGCGCAATCCTCACGACCATCAAGGAAGGGAACGGTGCCACACCGAAAGTCATGGATACGGTGAAGGTGTACTATCTCGGAACCCTGATCGACGGAACGGTGTTCGATCGTTCCGCCAAGCAGGGTGATCCGGCCATGCTCCGATTGAATGATATGAGTAAGTGTTGGTCGGAAGGGGTACAGCAGATGAAAGTCGGCGGCAAGAGCAAGTTGGTCTGCCCGTCCAATCTCGCCTATCGCGACAAAGGCCTACCCCCCCTGATCAAGCCCGGCGCGACATTAGTGTTCGAGATCGAACTCCTCGAGATCGTCGCGGCCAAGTAGTTTCGCACTCTCGGCCTCGTGCCTCCTCACAGCACCCGTCGAGCGACTCCCATCAGATTTTCAACGTCTCCGAAGGAGCAGGCAAACGGTCCTTCACTGCGCGCATCCTATCTTCACCCTTGAGGGCAGGCTAGATGGTCTCCCACTGCGCGTGTCCAACGAGGGTCTTCTGAGACCGCGCGTTGCACGAGCACAAGAGACCATCTAGTCTGCCCTCCCATCCCCACTTGCAGTTCTGTCGTCCAACCCGTACACTGTTGTCCTCGCGATCCAGCCTGGCCTGAACAGTCCTGCCTGATCGTCCATCAACTGATCAGTACATTATTCATTCGGTCAATACAGCTATGCCACCTACAATTCTCTTGAGCTGCGAGTCCATCAGCAAAACCTACGGTGTGAAACCGTTGTTTACTGATTTATCAATTGGGTTGGCCGAGGGCGATCATGTCGGGTTGGTCGGGCCTAACGGCTCCGGCAAATCAACCTTGCTGAAAATCATGGCAGGGCTCGAAGAACCGGATGAGGGCACCAGATCGATGCGTCGGCAACTCCGCGTCGGCTACGTTCCACAAGAACCGTTATTTGACGGAGCCCATACGATCGAGGAAGTACTCGCGCAGGTCCTTATCGACGAAGGTCATGACCCCCACGACCATCGCGGTCGCACGTCCGTGGCGCTCAGTCTCGGGGAGTTTCCCGCTGCCGACCAATCCACCGCCACGCTCTCCGGAGGATGGAAGAAACGCCTGGCCATTGTCCGGTCGCTGATGCTGGAGCCGGACGTCCTGCTGATGGACGAACCGACCAACCATTTGGATGTCGAAGGAATCCTGTGGCTGGAACGATTGTTACGGGCCGAAGCCCGCGCCTTTCTCGTCGTCAGCCACGATCGTCGTTTTCTGGAAGCCGTGACGTCTCGGATGATCGAGCTGAATCGCAGCTATCCCACCGGGGTATTCGAAGCCAAAGGAAACTACAGCGACTTTTTGGAACAGCGAGACGCTGCGCTGCACGCACAAGCCAACTATGAAGCGTCATTGGCCAACCGTGTCCGCCGCGAAGTGGAGTGGCTCCGGCGCGGGCCCAAAGCCCGCACAACGAAAGCCAAATCGCGGATCGACTCAGCCGGCCGCTTGATCGAGGAACTGAACAGCGCCGACGCCCGGAAAGACCAGGGCACGGCTGGCATCAATTTCACCGCATCGGGACGCAGGTCGAAACAGTTGGTCGAGGCTACGCAACTCTGCAAATCGCTCGGCGGACGGCCGATCGTCAAAGATCTCGACCTGCTGCTCGGACCGGGCCAGCGCATCGGGTTGCTGGGTCCGAACGGAAGCGGAAAGAGCACACTTCTCAAGCTCATCGCCGGAACCCTCAAGCCTGACGCAGGCACCATCACCCGCGCGGACAAACTGCGCGTGGTCACGTTCGAGCAGCACCGCGAATCACTAGACCAGTCCTGCTCGCTCCGTCGAGCCCTCGCCCCGCACGGCGACTCGGTCGTCTATCAAGACCGCGAAGTGCATCTCGTCTCCTGGGCGAAACGGTTTCTCTTCCGAGCA
>JANYBU010000039.1 GCA_025360665.1 Nitrospira sp. | reverse complement strand
CCGTCCCGCCAAACAGCCCGCACCAGCCCAACATCACAAAGCCCCAGTGCAACGGCGCGGCAAAGAGTTCGTCCACGAACCAGAAGGCGTGGCCCCACTCGTTGAGCCCCACATTGGGGAGAATCATCATCGGCCCCACGACCGCCGCCACTAAGGGAAACGAGACCGCCTTGCTGAACTGCGGCAGCCGGGTCATGGCATACAGATACCAGGAGACGCCGCAGGTGATGTACAACGGGAAGGTGAAGTAGAACGCGATGATATGGCTGGCGGTGAAGCTCGTATCCCGAATGATCACCTGGTGCCACGACGCGTCCTGCTCAAGGGTGTAGCTCCCCGCCCAGTACACGCCGAAGACGTAAATCGCGGCCCACATCATGAAATAAAAATACCGCTTGAGCTCCAACTTGGGGGCCAAGTTGGCCAGGTTGCGATCCCGGGTACTCCAAATCCACCCCAGGCACGCAGACGCGAAGATGATGTTCGAAATCACGTTAAAGCGCCACAGGCCCATCCATACCGTTTCGAACTCCGGTGTCATCGAATCCAATCCGTGTGAGTACCCAAACACGCGCTGATACATGACCTCGGATCCCACCGCAAACAACATCACAAACCAACCGATCTTGAGGGGCCTCGAGTCGTACCAGAGCGACATGTCATACCCGCGGTCGGCACCCCCGAATGTCGTAGCCATGTTCCTTACCTCCCTTTAACTGATTGAGAACCACCCCTGTATGCTAGCAATGAAGACCCGCGAGACAAGTGGAGTCAAAGACGACCCGTCAGATCACGGGTGGTCCGGTGGACTAAGGTCTGCCATTTCTACCCCCTCCTTAGGTTCGGAGTAACCTCGGGGATTGCACTGCCCAGCGACCTGGCCGTCCCCTTTTAGATGGATCGTTCTATATACGGTGTTATGCTACCCCTCTTCAACGTATGTGTCAACGAACGTCCATCAAGCGTACATTCAAACTTTCCCAGGTATTCACACGCATATCCCGTGCCAGTTCTATGCAGATTCCGGCGCAGAAGGAGCAGAAGGAAATGCGCCATCTCACCGATCCCCCTGGGGCCCAGTCGCTCACGGTCTACCCATCCTGAAGAGCGCCAGCGACGCGAATCAGTTATTCAAGAAGGCACTGGGGGCCAAGGAACTGTCGAGGATTGAGGCACCGTGGGACACGCCGAATTACGAATTGGAACGTCGTCGGTGATGCTGGCGGAGGAATTCCCAGACATGAATACCAAGGAGCCTTTCCGACGTTGCCGTTCGTGACGAGGCGAAGGAGGTGCGGTCAGATGCGAGGCCGCAGGCCCGGAAAAACCGGAGGTGTATTCGCTGGAATACATTGAGGATTTTTTCGGGCCGAGAACGACGCAGATGGCCGCGGATCGTTCGCCACAGTAGAAAGGTCAATGTTGGACAGGCTCCCAAAGGCCCCATCCAATCGGTGGCTCCCTGGTCGAACTTCATCTCTCTGTCAAAAACGTCGATGCGGCGGCTCAAAAAGCGATCCAGCCAGGATCCGAGAGCCCCGTATCCAGCCTCTCTGACTATCAACGTTCCTGCCGGGAAACAATGAGAAGAAAAGCCGCAGGCAGTGTGTCTCAGGAGAGGGGCCTCATGCGCCGAAGTTGCCTGGCAAAACTATCGCGGGTCAAGGCTCCCCACATCGAGACAGGCAACCCTGCCTCACGCAAGCCCTTCGCCGTATAGTGATGGCAATGGTGGAACAGATGGTACGACGTCCGGGCGACACAAAACCGACTGTTGCCGACAATGCCAACCGGCTCTTCCGATGCGATGGTCGCTCGGAGGTAGGACCGCAAGCTCCGACACCCCGCTTCACTGATCTGAAACCTGAAGGCTTCAACCGGAGGCTTCTGTGTCCGCTCGGCCCAGATTGATTCATGAATCCCGACCTCGACGACGCCCTCCGTCGGCCACAAGAGCGCACGGAGCACCCCCGTAAAGCCTTGACGCTTCTCCAAATACCACGCGCGCTCTGCATAGCCCCATTCTTCATAGACACGTGGCCCTCCTGGCACACCATCCGTCCCGATGACGCCGTGGTCGCCTCTGACATGAAGCACCGATGCTTCGACAGGCAACGCTATCATTGAATGCGCAGCATCGAGTGACACGACAATTGGAATAGAGTCGCGGGTCCGAAGCTCAGAGTCAGGTCTTACAACCATACACAATGCCAGTGATGTGGACCGGATGTGTCCTGCTAATGGCAATGGAAGAGGATGCGGGAAGAGGCTACTGCCATGACAGGAGAGAGTCAACCCTGAAACACGCGCTTTGCGGAGGCAACCTTCTCACCCATCCACCCACTGGCAGATACTTTTCACCCGCCCTACCCTCCGATTGCTTCGCAATCGATTTCCTGGGACATGTCATTAACCTGGGCGAGGACCATCAGATATTCCCCACCTTGCCCTAAGAGGAGCAGCCAGACTGTCCTTCACTGCGCGCATCGGACGAGCACAGTTTTATCGTGCGACCCTCAAACATACAAATGATCCTGCCGAGCTTGCTGCTCCTTCCCCAAGGGGGGGCCTGGTTGATCCTCGAATGCGCGCGTCGAACGAGGCCCTTCTGAGGGGCGCGCGTTCCGCGAGCAGGAGGACGACCAGGCCGCCCCCCTCCCCCCTCATGTCTCCATCATTTCCAAGCGCGCATCGAATTCATGCCCGCAGGCCGTGCAACGGATGCAATCCGACTCGACCGTCAACTCGTCCGCCCGAATCCCCATGCCTCCACAATTGAGGCACCGAGCGAGGTGGACCTTCTGATCGTCCACGGTTTCGTATTGCGTACCGCGAAGACAGTAGACCGGCTTCCCATCGAGCAGCCATGGATTCCCCGCGTTGTCGAGCACCGGCAATGTCAGATAATGATGGTTCACATAGTCGTCGAGTTCATGCCGACTCGCGAACCCGTCCTTGATCAACTTGCCCCCCACCACCTCGTAGAGCTTGTTCTCTTTCACGATTGCCTTGGTTGGACCCATGTCGCACCTCCCGTTCTGATAGGAGCGTTTGGTGAAAAACAAGAGCAAATGGCACATGGCACAAACAAGAAGGGTCTCTCGT
>JANYBU010000036.1 GCA_025360665.1 Nitrospira sp. | reverse complement strand
GAAAGAAGGAGTTCCTCAACTAGCCCGCATCGTCTGTCTGGCCCAAACGTTCGACCATCTCACCGCGGAACTTCCTGGCCGGACGCCCCTCTCGATTGATGACGCCTGCCAACAGATGCGTTCGCACGCCGGCACCCACTTCGAACCGAAATTGACCGAACTCTTTGCGCGCGTGGTCCAGGAATGCAAGGCATCCCTTCCTGCCATGGCGATGGCCAGCACCCCGACCGACCGATCCGACTCCTAACCTGCGTACTCACACAGACCGCTTCCCCTTCGCCCCCGCGATGAGTTCCGCTGCCGTATCACGCACTTTTTTTGTAATGGTCAGACCGCCCAACATGCGGGCGATTTCCTCTTCTCGCCCCATCCCATCGAGCGCTCTGACCGACGTGGATGTCCGTTGACTCTCCAACCCCTTTTCCACAAGCAGATGATGCTCCGCTTGGGACGCGACTTGAGGAAGATGAGTGATGCAAAACACTTGATGGAACGCCCCGAGCTTCCGCAGTCTCGTTCCCATGGCTGCTGCAACTGCCCCACCGACTCCCGTATCGATTTCGTCAAATACCAGGACCGGAACCTGGTCCATCTCGGCCAACACCGTCTTGAGCGCCAGCATGATACGCGAAAGTTCTCCGCCGGACGCCACACGCCCCAAAGGTCTGGGCGGTTCCCCCGGATTACTTGAAAGGAGAAACTCTACTCGATCGCGCCCAGCCGGCCCAAGCCCCTCGATCGACTCATCGCTCGAGACCGATATCTGAAACACCGCCTGCTCCATTTTCACCGCCACCAGCTCCGCGCCCACAAGCGTCGTCATTCGTGTGGCCGCGTCAACTCGTTTCTTAGACAGCTGCTGTGCCAGCGTGAGGAGGCGGCAAGCCTCCTCGTCCAGCCGAGCGGTCAACTCAGCAGTTCTCGCTTCACGATTGTCTAGTAACTGTAGCTCCTCCTGCACCCCTCTGCCCGTTGCTAATACCGCCTCAACCGACCCTCCATATTTTTTCTTCAACCGTTGGATCAAATCAAGTCGGTCCTCCACGACAGCCTGCCGGTCAGGATCGGCCTCCAACTGTTGGGCATAGTCGCGCAGCCGCCCGGCAAGGTCTTTGAGTTGGATCGCGGACTCCGTCGCAACCTGTTCACAATCACCCATCGCCGGATCGGTCTGGGCCAACTCTGCAAGAGTCCGCACGATCCGCCCCAACCTGGTGATGACTGACTGCTCATCCTCCTGCAACTCGACATGAGCCTCATGGGACAGTTCCCTGAGCCGATGCGCATGGACCAGTCGCTGCCGCTCGTGACGGAGCCGCTCTTCTTCCTCAGGCAGCAGGCCTGCTTGTTCGATCTCTTGAGCCTGGAATCGCAACATATCCTCACGTCGTGCACGATCGACGACGTCACTCTGCAAGACATCCAACTGCGTGCGGAGTTCCTTCCATCCCCGGTAGGCCTGCTCGTAGCTCCCGCGTAGCTCGTAGAGGCATCCGAACGCATCGAGGGCATCTAATTGTTTGGCGATAGCCAACAGCGATTGCTGCTCATGCTGACCATGGATGTCGACGAGGGTGCCCCCCAGTTCTTCGAGCACACGCAGGGGGCACAGGCTGCCGTTGACGTACACCCGGTGGCGACCCGATCGGGAGAGCACGCGCCGAAGAATCAGTTCTGACTCGTTCTGACCGATGATGTCGTGCAGCCGCAGGCGTTGAATTAGTGGGTGGGTATCTGGGAGGTGGAAGGCTGCTTCGAGCTGGGCCTCATCTTCTCCTGAACGGATCTGGTCGGTCGAGGCCCGTCCGCCGACCAACAGGGCGATGGCATCAATGAGAAGTGATTTACCGGCCCCGGTCTCCCCGGTCAGGACCGTAAACCCGGACTGGAATTGGAGACTGAGCTGCTCAATGAGCGCGAAATTGACAATGCGCAACTCGGAGAGCATTGCGGCGGGTGGCTACATTCCTTAGGCGGAGCCAGCTGGTTGCGCCAGCAGCGAATCGATCATTTCCTTGAACTGCCGCTTCGGTCGTGCCCCAACCAGTTTCTCCACGACCTGGCCCTTCTTGAAAAACAGAATCGTCGGGATACTCATGACCTGATAGCGGCCTGCGACTTCGGGATTTTCATCGGTATTGAGCTTACGGACCTTCACCTTCCCCGCATACTCTTTGGCCAATTCCTCAACGATCGGAGCGACCATTTGGCAAGGACCGCACCAGACGGCCCAGAAGTCCACCATCACAAGTTCAGAGGCCTTCATGACGTCTGCATCCCACGTTGCATCTTCGACCTTCAGTGCATCACCTGCCACGTCGTATTCCTCCTTCGCTGAGTACACGATAAAATTTGCAATCGATGGGACATCGTATACCAGCCCTCTTTGAGGAGTCAAATCCCTCGGACCGGCTCATGACATGTCCATGTCCAGCAGGATAGCCGGGCGAGACGGACGGGACGAGTTGATCTGGCTTATCTGGTTTGTCTTGTTCATCTGGTTAGTCTAGTTCAACCAAACAAACCAAACAGACCAAATAAACAAGAGAAACCAGCCGGTCCTCGCGTGTCTCGTGCAAAAACCTGGTCACCGTCCACCCCCACCCATCTCTGGCTGAGGGATGGCCGATTGTGGCCTCCCATACGGCCCTCCCGGCGCAGCCCAGGGCAGACCTCTCTCCCCGATAAGTAGCGGACTGAGAATACTTCGGATGACGGCCGTTCCGAAATTTTCAGTCCATCCAACCCCGGTTAGATTGAGCATGAAGTTATACTGCTGACGATCGGGGAACTCCAAAATATAGAGTCCCATCGACCAACACTTGCAGGGATTCTGATAAAGGGCGACGACATCGTACTCCGAGCTCCTGCCGTTCTTCACATCATAGTAACCCTTCGCGCCGACCGTCCACCCCCACGGCGTGCGAAACGCCCCTCCCGCCGTGACAAACTGAATCTCTGTCGTCGGCGCATAGACCTCATTGAACGAAATCGGATTCCAGACGTCGCCTCGGCGCACACGGTTCCCATCTCGGGAGAATCGCTGTCCGACTTCCAGATACCAGTAGTTGGACTGCTGGACCCGGAGGTCGGTGTTGAATTGACTCATCGTGGATCGGTAGGGATCGAAAAACGCATCAATGGTCAGATACTGGTTAATGGCAGGCTGCTGACCGGTGCCGGCCCCGGCGCCTCGGGCAAACGCAGCACCCGCTAACTGAGCCGGCGTGAACTGAGGGGTCGTATTGCCGATCACGGCCCGCATCCAGAGATCGGAAAGTTTCTTCCCCTCCATGGCCACCGTCGCCGGCTGCAGGGGTTGCGTAATCGACCCAAGCAGCGGGGAGACGCCAGGCGTGAAATCCCGAGCTTTCGTTTGCACGGCACCCACGTGATAACTCTGGGCCATCGTGAAATCCAGCCAATTGAAACTGCTGCTGCCCGCTTGCTCTAACAGCCGGCTGCGGATCGCATAGGTCATTAGGTTTTTCTTCGGCAGATCGTCCACTTGATCGATCTGAGTCAATTGTGACTGGTCAGTCGGCGGGACATATTCATACATGACACTGGGCTCGATGGTATGCAGCACGGTATTGCCTTCGCTCGTTCCGAAGCGGCGGCTCAGTTTCGACGTCGCATCAAGTCCCGCCCAAAAGGTCTCACGATGCTGGCTTTCAGGATTTTGCACCCCCCGCGTGTAGTAGACCTCGCGCACTTTCACTTGGGGTGTTAGGCCCACGATGTGGCCGAAATCCAGGACGTCGGTCGACAGTCCCGGCAGAACATCTATTCGATTCTGGGTAAATCCCTGTTCACGATAAAAGTTCACGAAATTCATATCCGTACCCAGCAACATCGGCGAATTGAATAATGAGAGATTCGGCAGACTGTAGCCGATTTCCGGCAGGCGCTGAAACGTATCCACTCCTCCCGATTGCAACGGCTGCAGATATTGACCGAGCAGGTAGGTGTTTCCGTAAGCCAGACGTTGAGTCGCCAAGAGATTCGATTCGCCGCTGGGAAGAGCCCGCTGGGCTCCCGAGTTGCTCAATTGCTGGAGATAGCTCGTGTCCGATACAAGGAGCACTTTCGCTCTCAGTAACAAGTCCGGCGTGAACTGTTGGGTATGGGTCCCACTGAGTAAGCCACGAGTACGATTCGCATTTTGTCCCGTCTGGCTCACGCCGGACACATTCGGCAACTCTGTCTGCTGCAAGGCACTGACGAGCCACTGCCCACGCGATTTCTGGTCCAACACATACCGATACTCAAAATCGCTGCCATACCCGAGATTCGCGTAGTATTGCGGGGAGATCGTCAGATCCTGGCTAGGATTGATGGCCCAAAAGAAACTTTCTTGGAGGTGCATGCCGAAGCGATTGTCGTACCCGACATTGGGAATGAGGAACCCGCTGCGTCGCTTGGAGAGCGGATACGTCAACGTGGGAATAGGAATCACCGGGACATCGTTCACACAAAGCCATCCACCCGTAAAGGCCACGCTGTCGCCGGCGTTCAGGTCGAGATCCTTGAACTCAAACCGCCAGGCCGGTGTCTCACCTTCCTGCGCATCGCAGTTCGTAAACCGGCCCTCTTTCACCCGATAATGGTCCTCTGAAAACCGCTGCAGGAGGCGCCCCTCCACCGAGGTATTCGTGGATTTGAGATACACCCGTCCGTGCGTGACCACCCCAGCCTCAGTATTCACGTTGAGTTCCAACCGTTCGGTCATGAGATCGGCTTTCGGGTCGATGAGCCGCACGTGGCCCGTGGCAATCAATACGCCGGGCAAAGCCTGAATGGTCATGTGATCGGCCGTCAGACGCATGGTGCCCTGGTTGACCACCACCGAGCCATCGGCTTCGTAGATTTCTTGTTCTTGTAGATAATCGATTCGTTCTGCGGTGATATCGAGCGGGAGCGCACCGGGGGATGTCGTCGTCGCTGCGGGACCTCCCCCATTCCCTGCAGCACCCCCTACGAGCGGACACAGCATCCCCAGTATCAACCAACCAACTAGACACATCCATAGCCGCGTCGCGATGCCTGCCATGTCAGCCCCGAAGCGGCGAAAGCCCACAGCCACGGAACCATGCCGTGCACTCTCCCACGAGCATGAGTGAGCCCGTCACACACACCAGACCATCCGGCGTCGCCAGCTGTCTGGCCAGCGCCATCGCATCACTGAGCGACGGCACGACATGCGGGTGAGACAGCAGACCTTCGAGCGAGACTCGGAGTTCCTGAGCGGTGGCAGAGCGTGGAAGATCCGCCTGCGTCAACACCACCTCATCGACCAGGCTCCTGAGCGGTTCGACAAAGCCTCGATGGTTCTTGTCGCGCATCATTCCGAGGACAAGGACCACAGGGCGGGACGGATGAGATCGGTCAGAGCGCGCGAGGTAGTCGGCCAAGACCGTGGCGGCAGCAGGATTGTGTGCGCCATCCAGCAGGATCGTCGGACGGCGATCGACCACTTCCAATCGTCCGGCCCAGTTGACCACACGCAGTCCCTCGTGCACCGCCTCGGCCGTGACAGCAATCCCGTGAGGGGCCGCAGCCCCCACCAGCGCCAGCGCACAGGCGGCGTTATCCAGTTGGTGGCGACCTTCCAGGGCACAGGCCAGTCCGTCATAGTGCATACCAAGACCGCGATAGGAAAATTGCTGGGGCGTCTCTCCCTCTGTGCGAAAATCCTTATGCAGACGAAACACCGGGGCCTGTCGTTCCTGTGCCACCTGTTCGATCGTCCGCCACGCGTCATCTTTGAGCCGCCCCAGCACCACCGGCACCCCCGGCTTGATAATGCCGGCCTTCTCGAAGGCGATCGATGAGAGTGTCGTCCCCAAATATTCCTGATGATCGAGGGAAATAGTCGTGATCGCACAGGCCATGGGCGTGACCACGTTGGTGGCATCGAATCTTCCGCCTAATCCAACCTCCAACACTGCCACGTCGACCCCTGAATCGGCAAAATGCTGAAACGCCATCGCCGTCGTATATTCAAAGAAGGTCGGCGACAGATCCGGTTGACAGAGGGTCTGCAGTTGTTCGGTCAATTGTGCCACCTGCGATTCCGCAATCATCTCGCCGTTCACCCGGATCCGCTCTCGGAACTCCACGAGATGAGGCGAAGTATAGAGTCCCACTTGATACCCTGCCGCCTGCAACACGGCGGCGGCCATGGCCGCGGTGGATCCTTTTCCGTTCGTCCCGGCGATGTGGAGCGTACGGTACCGGGTCTGCGGCATGCCGAGTCGCACCATCAACGCCGTCATCGTCTCAAGACCCAGTTTGATGCCATGCTTTTGCAGGCGATACAAATAGGTCACGGCAGAGGAATAGGTCATGGTGTAACCAGGCAGGACGGGAGGTTAGCCAGGATTTTTCATGCAGAGTCCGGAATTAAAAATGCGCGACGAGAGTGCTTAAGGTTTCTTTCAGCTGTTTGCGCTCCACGATCATATCGATCATGCCATGCTCCAACAGAAATTCCGCGCGCTGAAACTGATCCGGCAGCTGCTGTTTAATGGTCTGCTCGATCACGCGGGGACCGGCAAAGCCGATCAGCGCTTTCGGTTCGGCCAGAATCACATCGCCCAACATGGCGACGCTCGCAGTAACGCCCCCGAATGTAGGGTCGGCTAACAGACAAATAAACGGGAGTTTGGCCTCGCCCAGCTTGGCGACAGCGGCAGAGGTCTTGGCCATCTGCATCAGGGAGAGAATCCCCTCTTGCATCCTGGCTCCTCCGGAAGTCGTGACCAAAATAACCGGCAACCGGGCCTCCAGCGCGCGATCGATCGCCCGGCAGATTTTTTCCCCGACGACCGAC